>CAYNBX010000008.1:0-20304 GCA_964395505.1 uncultured Bacteroidales bacterium
CTGTTTTTTAGGTGTCAGTCAGTTTTCCTGCTGGGTCAGGAAATCTGAAATTATATTTTCTATAATAATATTGTTTTATTAAAAAAATTATATTTGCATTTTTACGTTTAATTTAAAAATCGAAAATGCCATGTTAAATACAAAACATAGTTTGACTTTTTGGGAAAACAAAGTAATTAAAGCATTATTAATATTTATCATATTGCTTTTGTTTAATAATGTCTCTGCTCAAAATCAGAATGATTCAATTTTGATGACAATTGCTGGTGAAAATGTTTTTACATCAGAATTTTTGAATGTATATAAAAAAAATAATGTAAATAATAATGTTCTTAATGAACAATCCCTTAAAAAATATTTAAATCTTTATATAAATTTTAGGTTAAAGGTAAAACAAGCAGAAGACCTTGGATTAGATACAGTGAAATCATTTATGTTAGAATTAAAAGGATATAGAGATCAATTAGCAAAACCTTATCTTGTTGATAAAGCTTATAATGAAAAACTTTTAAGAGAAGCATATAACAGAGAAAAGTCAGATATCAGGGCAAGTCATATACTTGTTAAAGTTAGTAGAAATGCATCCCCAAAAGATACCTTAGCTGCATATAATAAGATTATGAAAATACGAAAGAGAATTATTAATGGAGAAGATTTTGGAGAAGTTGCAGCTCAAACCTCTGAAGATGCTTCGGCAAGAGACCGTAAAATAAATAATCGTGTTGTTAAAGGTAATAAAGGTGATTTGGGTTATTTTACTGTTTTCAATATGATTTATCCTTTTGAAAACGCAGCTTATAATACAAAAGTGGGTGAAGTATCTATGCCTGTTCGTACTGATTATGGTTATCATATACTGAAAGTTACAGACAAAATACCAGCTATGGGGAAAGTACTTGTAGCTCATATTCTATTACTTATGCCTAAAAATGGTACTGCTGAAGACTCTTTGAGACTTAAAAATAAAGCTTTTGAAATTTATCAAAAAATACAAAAAGGGGAAAGCTTTGATACTCTTGCAAGAAAATATTCTGATGATAAAGGCTCAGCTGTTAAAGGTGGACTATTACCATGGTTTGGCGTAAATAGAATGGTACCTGAATTTATTAAAGCTATTTCAGAAATTCATAAAAAGGGTGAGGTTTCTAAACCTGTTTTAACTTCCTATGGCTGGCATATTATAAAATTTATTGATAGAAAACCAATAGGAACTTTTGATGAAGATAAATCAAAGTTAAAACAAAAATTGGCAAAAAATTCCAGATCCTCAAAAAGTAAAGAAAGTTTTATAAGTAAAATTAAAAAAGAATATGGGTTTAAAGAAAATATTAAAGCAAAAAATATTTTTTATAAATTAGTTAATGATTCTATTTTTTATGCTAAATGGAATTATAAAAAAGATAAAGATTTAAACAAAATCTTGTTTACCTTAGACAGCAAAACTTACACACAGCAGGATTTTGCCAGATATTTAGTTGCTAATCAAAAAAAACAAACCAGGCAAAATATTAAGGTATATATAAACAATATGTACAAAAAATTTGTAAACCAAAGTTGTATAGCCTATGAAGACAGCCAGTTAGAAAATAAATATCCTGAATTCAAATCATTGGTTAAAGAATATAAAAATGGAATGTTATTATTTGAACTAATGGATAAAAAAATATGGTCTCAAGCAATAAAAGACACTGTTGGTTTAAAAAATTATTATGAAAAGAATAAAAATAATTATATGTGGGATAGACGTTTAGATGCAAGTATCTTTACATTTAAAAATCCTGAAAACAAAAAACTCATACGAAAAGCACGTAGATATGCCAGAAAAGGCTATTCCAATGAACGTATTTTAAAGAAAATAAATAAGGATTCAGTTGTTAATCTTACAATTAATACTAAGAGATTTTTGAAAAATGATAATAAAATAATAGATTCAATAAAATGGAAGAAGGGTATAAGCGATAATATCAAACTACACGACTCTGTTGTCTTTGTTGTGGTTCATAAGCTTATACTTCCTGAACCAAAACTACTGAATGAAGCAAAAGGTATTATTACAGCAGATTATCAAAATTATCTTGAAAAACAATGGATTAAATCTTTAAGAAAAAAATACCCTGTTGTTGTGAATAAAAAAGTTTTGTCAAGCATAATAAAAAAAAATAATTTGTAAGATAATTATTTACAGTAATAGCAGTTCTGCTTAATAGAACAAGACTATTACGTGATTAATTCATATATTTTAAAAAAAATAGCATTTGTAGAAAAATTTAAATGTCTTAACTTTATTTAGACCTTAAATCTGCAAATTACTTTGCAGCGAAAATTGAAATGTGGGTCAGTGTTGACGCACCTCAGCGAAGAGCATAGCAGGCGCAGCCTTTGTCACGAAGAGAAGGTCTGAGCAAGCATTGCCAACAATGACTTTAGGTTCGGCTTTGCATAAGATTTAGTTTGCGGATATAAGGTTAAACATAAACATTATTTGTTTTATAATTTGAAAAAAATATTATTTATAAGTCTAATCTTATTAATCTCTTGCAAATACAGCTCTAAAAACAAATCAGATGAAGCTCTTGCAAGAGTTTATGATGAGTATTTATATAAATCTGATCTCGCTGGTTTATTACCTTTTAATTCAAGTGTTAAAGACAGCATAACATTATCAAGAAATTATATAAATAATTGGATACGACAGAAATTAATTCTTCATAAAGCTGAGAGTAATCTTAGCAATGAACAAAAAGATTTCAAAAAACAACTTGAGGATTATCGCAATTCATTAATTATTTATAAATATGAATCTGAATTAATTAAACAAAAATTAGATACAATAGTTGATGATACAGCAATACAGGATTATTACAATAAGCACAAAAAGAATTTTGAATTAAAAGATAATATTGTAAAAGTCCGTTTTATAATATTAAATATTGATACACCTGTAATAAAAAAATTAAACGTTCTATTAAAAACTGATAATGAGGATGATTTGCAGCAACTCAGTCTGTATTGTCAACAGCATTCTGAACAATATTTTCTTGACGATGAGAAATGGTTGTTTTTTAATGATATATTAAAAAAAATACCAATAAGAACATACAAAAAAGAATTATATTTGAAAAATCATAAGTATATAGAATTAAAAGATACTCTTTATCATTATTTTGTTTATATTAAAAATTTTATGACCAAGGGTAATATTACACCTTTGAGTTTTGAAAAAGAAAATATAAGGAATACTATCATAAATAAAAGAAAACTAAAACTTATAAAACAGATGCAAAATGATGTTTTTGAAAATGCAATTAAAACTAATGACTTTGAAATATATTAGTTTAATTATGAAATTAATTTTATGCCTTAAATCCGCAAGTTGCTTCGCAGCGAAAAGTTGAAATGTGTGTCAGTGTTGGCGCAGCCCAGCGAAGAGCATAGCTGTCGCAGCTCTTGCTACGAAGAGAAAGTCTGAGCGAGCATTTCCAACAATGTTACTATGTTCGTTTTGCATAAGATTTAGTTTGCTGATATAAGGTTATATTAAAAAGTTTAGATAAAAAATATTTAATCTTATTAATTCATAATTTTAAATTTTGAGATAAACAATTCAGAAATAATTGATTAGAGTTTGATAATAAAAACAAATTTATTAGATGATTAAATTTGCATAATTAAGAAAGAAAAATGAAAAAATTAACCTTGCCTGCCAGGAGACAGGTTTTATTTTATACAATATTATTTTTTATATTAAATATAAGTTATTCGTTTGCTCAGCAGCATGGGAAAGTAATTGATCAAATAGCAGCAATAGTTGGTAGCAATGTTATTTTAAAATCAAATATTGAGAGTCAATATCTGCAATATCGTTTACAGGGGAATATTGAAGGTGATACTTCGATGAAATGTCAAATACTGGAAGAATTATTATTTCAAAAATTACTTCTTAATCAAGCAGAAGTTGATAGTATTGAAGTAACAGACGCACAAGTTGAATCAGAAATGGATAGGAGGCTTCGTTATTTTATAAGTCAAATAGGTTCACAAGAAAAATTAGAGAAATTTTACAATAAATCCATTCTTGAGATAAAAGAAGAATTTAGAGATCTCGTTAAAAGTCAGTTGCTAGTAGAATCTATGAAATCAAAGATAACTAAAGATATAAAAATCACGCCTTCAGAAGTAAAAGCATATTTTAAAAGTATTCCTAAAGACAGCATTCCGTTGATAAATTCAGAGTTTGAAATTGGGGAAATTGTTAAAAAGCCGCCTATAACGCTTGAAGAAAAAGAAGATGTAAAAAATAAATTAAGAACTTTAAGAAAGAGAGTAATAAATGGAGAAAGTTTTGCTACTTTAGCCTTACTATATTCCGAAGATCCAGGTTCTGCAAAAAAAGGAGGTGAGCTTGGATTTCATGCAAGAGGTGAATTATATCCTGAATTTGAAGCTGCTGCATTCAATTTAAAAGGAAATGAAGTATCTGATATTGTCAAAACTAAAGCTGGTTATCATATTATTCAACTGATTAAACGCAAAGGTGATTATATTAATGTAAGGCATATATTACTCAAGCCTGAGGTGTCTGTGTTAGATATGGCGAAAGCCAGAATTTTTTTAGATAGTGTTGCTAATATTATTAAAAATGATTCAATGACTTTTGAAAAAGCAGCTTTGAGATTTTCTGATTCGCCTGACAGAATAAATGGTGGCTTAATGGTAAATCCAATAACCGGTGATACAAAATTTGAGGCTAACCAGTTAGAACCTGATGTGTTTTTCATTATTGATAAATTAAAAGTAGGCGAAGTTTCAAGGCCTGTTATTATGACTACAACTGAAAATAATAAAGCATACCGTTTGCTTTATCTAAAAGAAAGAACACTGCCCCATAGAGCTAATTTAAAAGAAGACTATGACAAAATACAAAGTTGGGCTTTACAAAAAAAACAAAATAAAGTAATTCAAGATTGGATAGAAAATAAAATTTCTGATACTTATATTAAAATTAATGATAAATATAAATATTGCAAATTCAAGCATCATTGGGTGAATTAATTTGATTGGTAACAAATTAATATTAAAGATTATTCAATTATAAAGTGGTGTTATAAAATGTTTTACTTATTACTTATCAAATAAATAAGGTATTAAAACGTCTAATATTTTTTTAAAATAAATATGCAATATAAATCAGATATAGAGGCAGTTGATGCTCTTGTAGAAAAATATAAATTATTAAAAACTGAGATAGCAAAAGTTATTGTTGGACAGGATAAAGTAATTGAAAGTTTAGTTGTTTCAATTTTCAGTAAAGGACATGGTTTGCTTGTTGGTGTACCCGGATTGGCAAAAACACTGATGGTAAATACTATTTCAAAGGTTTTAGGTTTGAGTTACAGCAGGATTCAATTTACTCCTGATTTAATGCCTTCTGATATTATAGGCACAGAAATACTTGATGAGAACAGAAAGTTCAAATTTATAAAGGGCCCGATTTTTGCAAATATCATTCTTGCTGATGAAATAAACAGAACACCACCAAAAACACAATCTGCTTTACTTGAAGCTATGCAGGAAAAAGCAGTAACCGTTGCAGGAACAACTTACATATTAAATGAACCCTTTTTTGTTCTTGCCACACAAAATCCAATAGAACAAGAAGGCACTTATCCCTTGCCGGAAGCACAACTCGACCGTTTTATGTTTAGTATATGGCTTGATTACCCGTCCTTTAATGAGGAAATAGATGTTGTAAAAAATACTACTACAAACTATTTAGCAGACCCTCAAATAGTTTTAAATGCTGAAGAAATTCTTTACTTCCAGAACCTCATCCTTAAAATCCCTGTTACTGATAATGTATATAAATACGCTGTTACCTTAGCATCGAAAACCCGTCCTAATACAAGTAAGGCTCACAAATTAGCTAAAGAATATATTACCTGGGGAGCTGGACCAAGAGCTTCTCAATATCTTATTATAAGTGCAAAATGTCATGCTGCTCTTAATGGAAAGTATTCTCCTGATATTGAAGATGTCCAGGCTGTTGCAGACTCCGTCTTACGCCATCGTATCATTATAAACTATAAGGCTGAAGCCGAAGGAATAAGCGTTGAAAATATTATTGACGAATTGATAAAATAATTGACCGGTTTTTAAGACAAGTATAACTCAGTTATTAGCATTTTTTACAAAAACTAAATATTTATTCTATCATTAAGTTACATCCTCTCACATCGCTGTAATCGAATCTGCCAATGACCTCAAAAGAACCGTCATTGTGGAGTCTTCCTAAATCCTGTGTCGCTATAAAAGAGCAGGAATTGATATTTGCAAGGTCAATGACATTTATGCCCCCTGTTTTTTCGTTTTCAATAATTGTAATGGGGTCATTTATATCACGAATTAATATTTTCATCCATGGTGGAGTATGAAATAATCCATTGCCTTTTGAATAAGCTTGTGATAATAATTCCGTCATACCATATTCAGAATGTATAGATTCTACACCAAAACTTTTACATAAAATATTATGTAATTCTTTTCGTATTATTTCTTTTCTTTTCCCTTTCATGCCCCCTGTTTCCATAATAATAGCATTTGAAATATTGAATTTATGTTTTTCAGCAATATCAAGCAAAGCATAACTGAGACCTATTAAAATAATTTTTTGCTTTCTCTCTTTTAATTTTTTCATCTTTTCTGCTAATTTCTCAACTTCAAGATATTTGTAAAAGCCGCTGTCTTTATGATTACTGTTTTTTATTAAATCATTAACCATATAAATTAACGATGAATCTTTTCTTTCGACATAAAAAGGTAAAACAGCAAGAATACAATAGTCAGTAACATTCTCGTAGAAATATTCAAAACATTTATTAAAACTTTTCTTGTAAACTCCAACATCTGTTATATAATGTTTGCTCCTTAAAGATTGTGTTGTCCCACTGCTCAAAAAAATTACTTCAGGATTTCTTTTCCCGGTGATGATTTTATGCGTTTTAAAAAATTCTATTGGCAAAAAAGGAATCTGTTTGAAATTAATTATTTTATCAGGATTAACATAAAGTCTATTGACATATTCATTGTAAATACTGTTATTTTTATATTGATAATGAAATATTTGAATAGCTATTTCGTTAAAATCGTTGATAGAATGAATATTAAATATTTTATTTTTTAAATTACTAATTTTATTCATTTGATTATAGAGGATGTTTAGTTTTAAAGAATATTTTTGTATTTTTATCCTATTATTATTAGAGTAATTACACTATGAAAATTAATTCAAAAATAATCTTATTTTTTATTATTGCAGGGTTTTTGTTTATTGTTTCCTCTTGTATGAAAAAAGAAGAATATCCTGTTATACCTTCAATTAAATTTGAAAATTTTAGAAAAATACAAAATGACAAAGGTATAGATGTAAAAGGCATTCTGGATATTTCGTTTACAGATGGGGATGGAGATATTGGATTAAGCCCAACAGATACTATTGCTCCTTATGATTATAATTTTTTTATTAATTATTTTGAGAAAAGAAAAGGTATATTCCAGAAGATTAATTTTGAAGGAGTTTCATTTAATTCACGTATTCCTTACATTATTCCTGAAGGTGAGAACAAACCAGTGAAAGGAGAAATTGAAGATACCTTATTTATTAACAATCGTTTCGATCCTGAAGCATACCCTGATTTTGATACTATTTATTTTGAGGCTTATATACTTGATAGAGCTTTGAATAAAAGTAATACAATAAAAACTCCTGTTATTATCGTAAAAAAACAATAAAATCATGATTGTTCATAATAATGTTTGCTAAGAAGAATATTAATGAACAAGAATTTTAACTTAAATAATTATTTTTGTAATGTGATAAATATAATTATTCTTGAAGGATTTTATTAATGAAAAGACAAAACTACGCTAAGAGAAAATATATTATTATATCAATAATTCTTATAGTAGGCATAATTTATATCATTCAATTGTTCTACATACAAATAGTTGATAAAAAATACCAGCTTTCTGCATATAATAATGTTCTGAGAAATGTTACACAATATCCTGCAAGAGGTTTAATTTATGATCGTAATGGGAAATTACTTGTTTACAATGAAGCAGCTTATGACCTTATGGTTATCCCAAAACAAGTTAAAGATCTTGATACTAATGAATTATGCAATCTGATTAACATTGATAAAAAATTATTTATTAAAAAGATTAAAAAAGCACGTCAATATTCTATTTATAAACCATCAATTTTAGAAAAGCAAATCTCCAAAGAAACTGATGCCTATTTAGAAGAGGAGTTGTACAAATTTCCTGGTTTTTTTGTTCAGACCAGAACATTAAGAAAATACCCTGTTCCAATTGCAGCTCATACTTTAGGGTATGTTGGTGAAGTTAATCCAGATATCATTAAAAATAATCCTTACTATAAATTAGGTGATTATATTGGTATTAGCGGTATAGAAAAGACTTATGAAAAAGAATTAAGAGGTAAAAAAGGTAAAAAAATAATAGTGGTTGATGTTTTTAATCGGGGAAAGGGGAGTTATAAAAATGGAAAATATGATATAGCTGCAATAGCAGGTAAAAGTCTTCATATTAGTTTAGATGCAGATTTACAAGCTTATGGTGAAAAGCTTATGAGAAATAAAAAAGGCAGCATAGTTGCTATAGAACCTTCTTCAGGAGAAATACTTGCTCTTGTTTCAAGCCCTTCTTATGATCCAAATTTATTAGTTGGAAGAGTCAGAACTAAAAACTACAACAAATTAATTCACGATACTTTAAAACCATTAATAAATAGGCCTTTAACAGGACTTTACCCTCCAGGTTCTGTTTTTAAATTAATTAATGCATTAATTGCTTTGCAAGAAAAGGTATTAACTCCGGAAACTTATTATTCCTGTCATGGGCCTGAGTCTTATCCTCTTAAATGTCATTATCATATTTCGCCACTTAATTTAAAGCAAGCTATTGAGGTCTCTTGTAATTCATATTTCTGGAATGTTTTTAAATCTATTATTGAAAATCCTGATTATGAATCAGAACGAGATGCTTTTAAGGCTTGGCATCAGTATGTTGTGAGCTTTGGATTGGCTCAAGGGCTTAAAAGTCATTTATATACTGAACGAAACGGAAGTATTCCAAGTGCTGAGCAATTTGATGATATTTATGGAAAAGGACACTGGAATGCATTAACTATTAGATCGCTTGCTATTGGACAGGGAGAAATTTTAGTAACACCATTACAACTTGCAAATTTATCAGCAACTATTGCAAATAGAGGCTTTTATTATACACCTCATATTATAAAAGCAATTGGCAAAAAAAATAATCATAATGTTAATTACAAGCTCAAACATTACACGAAGATTGATCCAAAATATTTTGATATAATTGTAGATGGAATGTATCAGGTTTTTGAAGGAAAACAAGGCACTGCAAGATGGTACAAAATCAATGGTATTCCTATTTGCGGCAAAACAGGTACATCAGAAAATCCACACGGTAAAGATCATTCTATTTTTATTGCTTTTGCTCCTAAAGATAATCCAAAGATTGCTGTATCTGTAATTATAGAAAATTCTGGCTTTGGAGCTACCTGGGCAGCTCCCATAACAACTCTTATGATAGAAAAATATCTTAACGGTTTTGTTAAAAGAAAAAATGTTGAAAAAAGAATAATGAACTCTAATTTAATATCTGAAAATTGAGGTATAAAAAAAATATATTTTATAATATTGATTGGATAATAGTATTGATTTATCTCATACTTGTTCTTATGGGATGGTTTAATATTTATTCGGTAGTTTATAATGAAGCTCATAAAAGTATTTTTGATTTGAGCCAAAATTGTGGTAAACAATTTATATGGATTAATATATCTATAATATTGGCATTTACTATCTTAATGATAGACCCCAAATTTTTTTCAACATTTTCTTACCCTATTTATATTCTCAGCATTTTATTGTTAATAGCTGTTCTTATTATTGGAAAAGAAATAGCAGGTTCAAAATCCTGGATTCATTTAGGGAGTTTTGCTGTTCAGCCTTCAGAATTTGCTAAATTTGCTACTAACCTTGCTGTTGCTAAATACCTTAGCACACTGGATATTAAATTAAAGAACTTTAAGACAATAATAAAAACATTAATAATTATTGGACTTCCAACAGTATTGATTTTTTTACAAAATGATACAGGAACAGCTTTAGTTTTCTTTTCTTTCTTTTTCGTATTGTTCAGGGAAGGCTTCTCATCAAAAACATCAATTATCATTGTGATGACAATATTTTTGTTTATTTTAACTCTAATCGTTGATAAATTTATTGTTATAAGTATTATTGCAGGTATAATTTTATTTATTTTTCTTTTTATCAAGAAGAATAAGAAAAAC
The DNA here is from genome assembly GCA_964395505.1 of uncultured Bacteroidales bacterium. Lineage (GTDB taxonomy): Bacteria > Bacteroidota > Bacteroidia > Bacteroidales > AUK083 > AUK083. Next base: position 10,406 of record CAYNBX010000008.1, read on the forward strand.
GCTTTATCGCTTATTGGAATTTTAATTTTTGCGTCGGGTTTTTCTTATGGTGTTGACTATGTTTTTAAAAATGTGATGCAACAGCATCAAAAAACTCGAATTAATGTATTATTAGGCAAAAATGTTGATTTAAAAGGAGCATCTTATAATGTGAATCAATCGAAAATAGCTATTGGCTCAGGAGGTTTTTCTGGTAAGGGTTTTTTAAAAGGTACACAAACAAAGTATAATTTTGTACCTAAGCAAAGTACTGATTTTATTTTTTGCACTGTTGGAGAAGAATGGGGATTTGTCGGCAGTTTAACAGTTATATTATTGTTTATCGCTTTGCTTACCCGAATTATTATTGTTGCAGAACGTCAACGATCAAAATTCAGCAGAATATATGGATATGGTCTGGCTTCAATATTATTTTTCCATTTTGCAATAAATATTGGAATGACTATTGGTTTAGCTCCTGTTGTTGGAATTCCTCTCCCTTTCTTTAGTTATGGAGGCTCTTCTTTGAGCTCTTTTACATTATTGCTGTTTGTTTTTGTAAAACAAGATGCTAATAGACTGGAATTGATGTAATACTACGCAATTTTTATATAGATGATTATCGTTTAAAAAAGTATTAATTTTAATCTTAAAAATTGCATAAAAACTGATGGCATTAGAATAAATAATATTATTAAATCCAAATAGCTGAAATTAACCATAGTCTTACTTAATTTATTGGTAATTTTTAAACTCAATAATTTAATCCTATTTATATATATAAATTTATGATAAGACTCTTCTTTTAATATTATAAAATATTTTGAAAACCAAAACTAATAATTACTTAAAAGTTTTTTTAATTTCTAAACTTTGGATATTAGTTATTCTCGCTATATCGGTTTTATTTGTTGAATCATACTGTTGGCAAGGGAGAAGTTGGCAAAACATAATATCTTCAGATGGGAAAAGATACTATGCTTATCTCCCTGCTTTGTTTATAAACTCTAATCTTATAAAAACCGACAAAAATACTAATTACCTCAACGAGATAAATAAAAAGAATGAATGCCAATATTATTATTCATTTTTAATAAATGATTTTCCTGAGCATAAGTTAAAAAGTTGGAGAACATATTATTATTCTTTTAATATTCCTAAACTAAAAGCACTTAATGATAAATTTTTGATCTATATATGGAATAAAGAAAAACAGAATTTTATTATAGATGATTTCAAATTGGATTTCTACAGAATTTATTAAAAAGAATTGTTATATTTATAGGCTGGAAATATAAACTCTGATAAATGAAACCCGGATTGAGCGATTCTTAAAAAAAATAGCTCAATGATAAAGAAATTATAATTTAGAGAAAATTCATGCCTGTACTGACTTTCTCAGGGAATTTTCTCTTTTTAAATCAATTTAATTTATGGAAATCAGTTACAGATATGTGATTAGCGATATTCATGGCTGCTGTAAAACTTTTAGATTTCTAATCAAAGATAAAATCAAATTAACGAAATCTGATAAATTGTATTTGTTAGGTGATTATATTGACAGAGGTCCTGATAGTAAAGGTGTATTGGATTTCATTATTGAGCTACAGCTAAAAGGTTTTACTGTTGTCCCACTTAAAGGAAATCATGAAGATATGATGCTAAAATCAGCTTATAGTTATAATGATTTTGCGCTCTGGATGATTAATGGCGGTGCATATACTTTAAAAAGTTTTGGTATTGATACAGCTCAAACTTTTAAATTTGATTATATTTATGAAATTCCTGAAAAATATTTATATTTTATCAGATGGATGAGGTATGTATTGTATTTAAAAGATTATTTTTTAGTTCATGCTGGTTTTGATTTTTCAAAGCCTAATCCTTTTCAGGATAAGAAATCAATGCTCTGGATTAGAGATTTTAGAGTAGATAAGAAATATTTAGACAATAAAAAAATTATTCATGGTCATACTCCTGTTTCAATAAATAAAATCATTGAAAATGTTAAAAATACTGATTCATATATCATTAATATTGATGGTGGTTGTGTGTATAAAAATATTGAAGGTTTTGGTCATCTTACTGCATTAAATTTAGATACTAATGAATTATATATAGCAAGGAATATTGACTGAAACTTATTTTTAAATTATATTTGGAATAAGATATTACATATTTATAAATGAGTATGGATAATTGAGAAAATCATAATGTTTACAAATAAGATTTAATTTTTCTTAAATAATTTTTTCTGAAAAATGATTAAAGATATCACACCGATAGTTATAGATGAGTCAGCAATGTTAAATACAGGTCTAAAAAAGACAAATTCTTTAGAGCCCCATAAGGGCAGCCATTCAGGGTATCTACCTTTTATTATCGGGAAATAAAGCATATCTACTACTTTTCCGTGTAAAAAAGTACTGTAACCACCATCAGCAGGGAAAAGATGAGCTATATAAAAAGGCGAGTAACCGCTTTTGCTAAAAATCATTCCATAGAAAGCACTATCAATAATATTTCCCAAAGCACCTGCAAATATTAAAGAAATACATACAATCAAACCAAAGTTAGCTTTCTTTTTTGTAAGCCTGTATAGATACCAGCCAATAGCAATGACTGCAAGGATTCTGAAAATACTCAAAAAAAACTTCCCAGTACCGCCGGCAAACCTCATTCCAAAAGCCATTCCAATATTTTCTGTGAAATCAATAATAAACCAATTGCCAAAAACAGGTATTTCCTGTCCAAGAAACATGTGTGTTTTAACCCAGAATTTTAGTAATTGATCAAAGAATAAAATAATGAAGATAATTAATAAAGGTTTTCTCAAGATCTAAATTTTTGTTCATCCATTGTCAGGAATTCAAATTTTAATAAATATATAACTACTTATATTGTTTACGTTTTGCCTCAATGCTGAGAGTGGCATGAGGAACACTTCTTAATCTTTCTTTTGAAATAAGTTTTCCTGTCTCTCTACATATACCATAAGTTTTATTTTCAATTCTTATCAATGCATTTTCTAAAGAATTAATAAATTTTTGTTGTCGTACAGCAAGCCTGCTATTTTCTTCTTTAGACATCACCTGATTGCCTTCTTCAAGGACTTTAAAAGTTGGAGAAGTGTCATTTGTGCCATTTTCATTATTATTAGTATATGCTTCAGTAAGCATTTTTAAATCTCTACGTGCTTTTTCTAATTTATCTAAAATAATTTGTTTGAACTCCTCTAACTCTTCGTCAGAATATCTTGTTTTTTCTTTAGTTTTTCCCTCTTCCATATCTTTATTTTTTATATATTTTATATATCAAATAATTCAAATTTGTTTTTCAATTATAACAAAAGTTTTAATATCATCCCTTAGTTGTATGGGGAGTTTGTTATCATTATCAACATTGTCAATTAAGTTTAATGACGATGCTAAAGTTTCAGAGCAAATATAAGAATAATTATTATTAATAGCAGAAATAATTTTATCATGTTTTTTTATCTTAAGAGAAATTTTATCAGTTACTTCAAAGTGCTTTTCTTTTCTTAAATTTTGAATTCTATTAACTAGCTCACGAGCAATACCTTCTTCCTCTAATTCTTTAGTTATGGTGGTATCTAAAGCAACTGTCAGATTATCTATGTTTGAAACAAGCCAGCCCGGAATATCTTCCGAAACAATTACAACGTCTGAAAGTTCGATTTTAATATCCTGACCATTAATGTGGAGTATGTAATTTTTGTTTGTTTCAATATTTCGGATATCATCTTGATTAAATCTATTAATTGCCAGGGCAATATCTTTCATAAGTTTGCCGTATTTTGGACCCAATGTTTTGTAATCAGGTTTAATTTTTTTAATCAAGATGGATGAAGTATCTGCAATATATTCTAAATTTTTAACATTAACTTCTGAAAGTATTAGTTCCTTGACATCTTCAATTTGGTTTCTAAAATGTTCATTTAAAACAGGTATTATTATTTTATTTAATGGTTGACGAACACGGATACCTGATTTTTTTCGCAAAGACAACACCATTGATGAAAGTTTCTGAGCCAATTGCATTTTTTCCTCGAGGTTTTTATCAATAAATTTAATGTTTGCTTCAGGGAAATTAGTTAGATGAACGGATTCTGCTTTGCGTTTTTTAGTAACATTATTCAAATCAATATATAATTGATCCATAAAGAAAGGAGCAATTGGTGATGACAATTGTGCAACAGTTTCAAGACATTTGTATAAGGTTTGGTAAGCAGATATTTTATCATCAGTATATTCGCCTTTCCAGAATTTTCTTCTGCATAAACGGACATACCAATTGCTTAAGTACTCAATAACAAAATTTTGTATTGCTCTTCCAGCTTTTGTGGGTTCATAATTTGAGTAATAATCATCAACGTTTTTAACCAGTGTATTTAACTCTGAAATAATCCAGCGGTCAATATTAGGGCGTTTTTCGATAGGTATTTCTTCTTCTGAGTAGTCAAACCCATCAATATTAGCATATAAAGCAAAGAAGCAATATGTGTTGTAAAGTGTTCCAAAGAATTTACGTCTTACATCATCAATTCCATCAGGGTCGAACTTCAAATTATCCCAGGGTTGAGCATTTGTTATCAAATACCAACGTGTAGCATCAGGGCCATATTTCCCAATAGTCTCAAATGGGTCAGCAGCATTGCCAAGGCGTTTTGACATTTTGTTGCCATTTTTATCAAGTACTAAACCATTTGAAACACAAGTTTTATATGATACTGAATCAAAAAGCATGACAGCAATAGCATGCATAGTAAAAAACCAGCCTCTTGTTTGGTCAACACCTTCAGCAATAAAATCAGCAGGGAAGTTATTTTTAAACTCTTCAATGTTTTCAAAAGGATAATGAAATTGTGCATAAGGCATTGACCCTGAATCAAACCATACATCTATCAAATCCGACTCTTTATACATTTTTTTGCCATTCCTGGAGACTAGAATAATATTGTCAACATAAGGTCTGTGCAAATCAAAAGTCTCATAATTTTCTTTTGAATTATTACCAGGAACAAATGATTTGAGAGGGTTGTTTTTCATAAAACCTGCATCTATAGATTTATCGATTTCATTTTTTAGTTGTTCAACAGAACCGATGCAGATTTGCTCATCACGGTTTTTAGTAACCCATATTGGTAAGGGGGTACCCCAAAATCTTGAGCGTGAAAGGTTCCAATCAACAAGGTTTTCTAACCAGTTAGCAAAGCGTCCTAATCCTGTAGATGCAGGTTTCCACCTAATCTCCTTATTAAGTTTAATCATTTTGTCTTTATATGCTGTTGTTTTGATGAACCATGAATCTAAAGGATAATAAAGTATAGGCTTATCTGTTCTCCAGCAATGAGGATAAGAATGCTCATATTTTTCCGTTCTAAAAGCTCTGTTTTCCTTTTTCAGCTTAACGATAATATCAATATCAACACTTTCTTTTGATTTAGGGTCATAATCAGGAGCATATTCATTTTTAACAAATCTGCCTGCAAACTCACCCATAGCATCAATAAATCTACCATGTTTATCAACCATTGTTAAAGAGCCAATATTATTCTGTTTAGCGACTTTAAAATCGTCTGCACCAAAACTTGGAGCAATATGAACAATTCCTGTTCCTTCATCAGTTGTGACAAAATCACCAATCACAACTCTAAAAGCATCTCCGTCTTTAGGTTGTGCATAAGGCATCAATTGCTCATAGCGAATTCCATCAAGGTCTTTTCCCTTGAATTCATCAATTAAATAAAATGTTTCTATATCAGATGCAGGAGAAGGCACTTTTTGTTTTGAGTTTGTTCTATGAAAATATTTTCTTAATAAATTTTTTGCAAGAATAACAGTAATAGGAATGGAAGTATATTTGTTAATAGTTTTTACTTTAACATAGTCAATATTTTTGTTAACTGCCAGAGCTGTATTGGAGGGCAATGTCCAGGGAGTAGTTGTCCAGGCAAGAAAGAATAAGTCAGTATCGACATTTTTAAATAAAAATTCGGATTTTTCATTTCTGATAATCTTAAATTGTGCAACAACAGTATTATCTTTTACATTTCTATAGCAGCCCGGTTGGTTCAATTCATGTTGACTTAATCCAGTACCTGCTGCAGGAGAATAAGGCTGAATGGAATAGCCTTTATATAAAAGACCTTTTTTATAAAGTTTAGATAACAAATACCATAATGATTCAATATATTTATTATCAAAAGTGATGTAAGGATTGTCCAAATCAATCCAGTAGCCCATTTCTTTTGTAAGGTTTTCCCATAAATATTTATATTTCATCACTTCTTTGCGGCAAGTATTGTTATAATCTTCAATAGAAATATTTTTCCCAATATCTTCCTTAGTAATTCCGAGTTTTTTCTCGACACTTATTTCAACAGGCAAGCCGTGAGTATCCCATCCAGCTTTACGTTTTACATAGTAACCTTTAAGAGTTTTATAACGGCAAAAAATGTCTTTAATGGTTCTTGCCATAACGTGATGGATGCCGGGTTTACCATTAGCAGATGGAGGACCTTCATAAAAGACAAAGGCTTTATTATGTTTACGATTTTCTAAACTTTTTTTAAAAATATTGTTATCTTCCCAGATTTTCCGAATGTTCCTGGCAAGTTGTGGTAAATCAAGCTGTTTATATTCTTTGTATTTTTGTTTCATCAAATAATTACAATTAGCTGTTTTTCTAATAGCCTGCAAAATTAAAAAAAATATTGAATAATCAACTTAGTTAATTATTGCATTTTTTGTAAAAGAAATAGTAATGGATAGTACAGTCCTTTGTGATGGATTTTTATGTAGTTTTTGCAAGAAAGTGTCAATAACTTATAAATTAAATTATTGATTATCCTTATATTCGGAAACTAAATTTTATGCAAAGCCGAACCTGATGGAATTGTTTGCAAAGCTCGCTCAGAGCTTATCTTTGTAACAAAAAGAGTATGCGTGCGGTGCTCTTTGCTGTTCTGCGACAACACTGACCCACATTTCAACTTTTCGCTGCGAAGTAATTTAGGGATTATATAAAATCCGATTAACAATCGGATTTACATTTTATCAGATATTTGCGGCTTTGTAATAATATTTGCTATTATATTAGCAGCAATATTTTGCCCAAAACTGTTTAATTTCTCAACTATTTTCTCCTTTTTATCTTCTTCTTTTTCATCTGAAACTATAATTTTTTTTATCTCTTTAAATTGTGAGACTTTCAGTTCATCTTCAAAAGCAGTAAGTATCAAATTAATATTTACTAGTTCAGCTTTCTTTGTTTCTCTTTCTGGCAGGCCGAAATTTTCAAGCTCACTTATTGATGCTTCCAATATTTCTTTAGCAAGTTTTTTACAAGCATACATACTTGACGAATTGCCTAGAGTATCTCTTAAAGACCAGCTCCCAAAGTCATATTTTATATTTTCTATTTGCTTTATTTTTTGATTATTTTCCCCAAATATTCTACCAAGAACTACAATAGTATAACTTTTCCAGGCATTAAGATCAAAGTTTTTATTATCTAACTTTGATATTTGATTTTTTAATAATTCAATTTCTTTATTAAGCATTTTTAAATTTTTTTATTTTAAAGATAAAAGTAAATAAAATTTTTAAATGAACTAAAAAAAGTATTTTTTTATTTAGGGATACTAAATATATAATTTTGTATTAATTTTATATTTTAATAAAAAAGCAAATGATAAGTAAAGGAACCATACAAAACATTATTGAAACAGCGAGAATTGAAGAAGTGATAGGGGATTTTGTTACATTAAAAAGAAGAGGTGTGAATTATGTTGGCCTTTGTCCTTTTCATAATGAAAAGACTCCCTCTTTCACAGTATCGCCTTCTAAAGGAATTTACAAGTGTTTTGGTTGTGGAAGAGCAGGTAATGTTATCAATTTTATAATGGAACATGAACATTATACTTATCCTGAAGCTCTTAGATATTTAGCAAAGAGATATGACATCGAAATTGAAGAAGAGCAACAAACTCAAGAGCAATTACAGGCTTTAGACGAAAAAGAAAGTCTTTATAGTGTTTCTGATTTTGCACAAAAATATTTTTATAAATCTTTGTTTAATAATGAGGAAGGCAAAGCAATAGGCTTATCTTATTTTAAAGAAAGAGGATTTACAGAAAAAACTATCAAAAAATTTCAATTAGGTTACTGCCTTAATAAATGGGATGATTTTACAAAATATGCTCTAAAAAATGGATACAAACTTGACTATTTGGTTAAAACAGGTTTAACAATTGTAAAAGAAGAGAAACACTATGACAGGTTTAAAGGAAGAGTGATATTTCCAATTCATAATTTGTCAGGAAGAGTTATGGGTTTTGGTGCAAGGATTTTAACTTCGGATAAGACAAAAGCTAAATATGTTAATTCACCTGAGTCGGATATTTATCATAAAAGTAATGTGCTTTATGGTATTTATTTTGCAAGGACTGCGATTATTAATCGAAATAATTGTTATCTCGTTGAAGGTTATACAGATGTTATTTCATTGCAGCAAGCAGGTCTGGAAAACGTAGTTGCTTCTTCAGGAACATCTCTTACAAATGAACAAATAAGGTTGATAAAGAGATATACTCCTAACATAACAATTTTATATGATGCTGACATAGCAGGCATAAAGGCTTCTTTCCGTGGAATTGATATGATACTTGAACAGGGGATGAATGTTAAAATTGTCCTTTTACCTCAAGGTGAAGATCCCGACTCTTTTGCCAGAAATCATAAATTGAAAGATATTCAGGAGTTTATAAATAAAAATGTATATGATTTTATTAATTTCAAAACCAGGCTGCTGCTTGATGAATCAGCAAATGATCCAATAAAAAAAGCCTCACTTATAAAAGAAATAGTTAACTCTATTGCCTTTATCCCTGATGGAATAATACGTTCGGTTTATATTAAGGAATGCTCTTCAATTTTAAACATATCTGAGCAAACATTGATGGATGAGCTTAGTAAGATTATAAGAAAAAGATTTTACAAAAACAATAAGATATCTTTAAAAGAATCTCAAGCTCTTGATGTTGAGACAAACAAACATTTTATTGAAAGGCAGCCCGACTTTGATATAAATAATAGTGAATATAAGGAAAGGGATATCATAAGACTTTTATTAAATTATGGTAATAAAGAGATTTATTTTGAAGAAGAAGATAAAAATCATCAAAAAGTAAAGATCCCATATAAAGTTGCTAATTTTATTGTAAATGATATTAAAAAAGACGAACTTAATTTCCATAATGAACTCTATCAGTTAATATTTGATGAGTATGCTTCTGCATTAGAAAATAATTTCATTCCTGATGAAAAATATTTTATAAATCATAAGAATGAAAAAATTTCCAAAATAGCCATTGACTTATTAAGTTCACCTTATGAATTAAGTTTTAATTGGGAAGAGAAATACAAAATTTATGTTGAAACAGAAGAGCAAAATCTAAAGCAAGCAGTTATATTATCTATACTTGATTTTAAAGAAAATAAAATTGCTTTGATGATTTCTGAAAATGAGAACAAAATAAAACAAGCTGATAATTATAAAGATATTGATATGTTGATGATGAGGCATATATCGTTAAAAAATATAAGCAGGGAAATAAATTCCAGATTAGGTAGAATAATTACTGAATAATTTTGTTAATGAAGCTTTGAAATTAATAAAGTCTGATTTATACTATAGGTTAAAAACATAAAAGATTATTGTCAACGCTATTCAGGCATCAACATCAACATAACTTCAAATATCTAATATCTAATTTCAAATATTACTAATATTTTTTTAAGATAAATAATTAATAAGGAGTTATATACAAAAATGTAAACAGATGAAAATTAATGATAAAATTATTGATAGAATTGCCTTTCTATCAAGATTAGAAT
>CAYNBX010000009.1:0-18573 GCA_964395505.1 uncultured Bacteroidales bacterium
AAAAGTATTAGAAAATTACTTAAACAATGATTCCTCCACCAACTAAATCATCGCCTTCATAAAATACCGCTGATTGTCCAGGAGCTATTGCAGAAACATCATCTTTAAAATTTACATTTATATAATCTTCATTAATTTTAATTGTACTTAAAGTACCCTTATCACGATAACGAACCTTAGTAAGCACTTCAAAATTATCAGAAATTGATGAATATTTTTGTAAATTATAATTTTTTACTTTCATTTCTTTTTGTTTCAATTCTTCTTTTGTTCCAAGAACAATAGTATTTGTTTGCGGATAAATTTTAATAACATACATTGGCTTGCCAACAGCAATTTCTAATCCTCTTCTCTGTCCTATTGTGTAAAAAGGAAAGCCTTTATGTTTCCCAAGTATCTTACCATCTGTTGAAACAAAATTACCTTCATAATATTTTTTTTCTAAACCGGGGATTCTTCTTTTCAAAAAACCGCGATAATCATTATCAGGGATAAAACAAATTTCGAAGCTTTCTTTTTTTCTTGCTAAATCTATAAATCCATTCTTTAATGCTATTTCCCTAACCTGTGTTTTATGAAAATTTCCTAATGGAAATATTGTTTTTTTCAAATATTCCTGACTTAATCTCCACAGCATATATGATTGATCCTTGCTTATATCCACTGCTTTAGATATGAAATAACGATTATTTTTTAAATTTATTTGTGCATAATGCCCTGTAGCAATGTAATCACAATTTAATTGCTCAGCTTTTTCTATTAATTCAGCCCATTTAATCTGAACATTGCAAAGCACACAGGGATTGGGTGTTTTACCTGAAATATATTCTTCAACAAAGTTACTAATGACAATTTTATCGAAATCTTTTCTTAAATCAACAATATAAAGAGGTATTCCTAATTTATCAGTAACTAATTTGGCATATTTAAACTCATTATCATTATCAGTAATTTCTGTTAAACCCAGGTGTTGTTCCGATACATAATTCCATAATTTCATATAAACTCCAATGACTTCATAATTTTGTTCATGAAGCATAAATGCAGCCGCAGAACTATCCAGTCCTCCACTCATAGCCACTAATATTCTTTCTTTTTTTGACACTTAATAAGTATATTTAGAATTAATATAGAATTAATATCTGTTAATTTTGCAAATTTGCGATTTCAATAATTATTATTTGTATTTAAAAGATAAAATTATAAAATTTTAATAACAAATTTTTTATCTCGTCAAATATCTTTTTTATTTTAATGAGTGTAATAAAGAAAATAATATCTATAATTTCAATTTTTATAATATTGATATTCCCAGCTAAAGCACAAGAAATGATAGGATTAGTTAATAGTAATTATTCCGGGATAAATAGCTTAACAATTAATCCGGGTTATATAACTAATTCAAAATTATATTTAGATATTAATATTTTTTCAACAAATGTATTTGTAGAAAACAACTTCATTTATTTAAGCAAAAATGACTATAAATTTTCAAGATTTTTTGAAAACAAACCTCAATTTCCAAAACATGGAGAAAAACAAAATTATATAACCTATTGTTTTTATAATAAAGAAAACAAGAATGCATATATTAATTTTCGTTTTAACGGGCCCTCTGTTATGCTGTCAATAGGACACCACAGCTTTGCTATTCATAGTGCAATACGAACTGCATCTTCTTTACAACAACTTCCTTATCATATTGGTAACTTTATGCATCACGGCATCACTTATGAGCCTCAACAGAATATTGATTTTAATACAATAGGATTTCAGGCTTCTGAAATATCCTTCTTAGAAACAGGTTTGACTTATGCTTACATATTTAGTGAAAGAAATAGAAATGAATGGTCAGCAGGGATTACAGTAAAAAAATTATTCGGACTATCAGGCGCATATATTAATAATTATAATTCCGATTATGAAGTTATAAATGACAGTACATTAATTGTTAGTAATTCTAATGCAGAATATGGATATTCTTTACCTGTTGATTATAATAATAATAAATATTCACCTTATAAACAAAGTTTAATTAAAGGTTCAGGTTTTGGAATTGATTTAGGCATTAGCTATCAAAAAAATGTTCACTCAGGTACAAATAAATATATTAGTAAATTGTGTAAGCAAAAATATATTGATTATCATTATAAAATTGGATTTTCAATTCTCGATATTGGAAAAATAAAATTTAAAAAAAAAGTTAATAGATATATATTTGGCAATGTATATACTTATTGGCAAGGCATAGATACTTTTGAATTCAAGAATTTTAATCAGTTTGATTCAACTATTTTTTCCCATTTTCATAAGGAATCTAATGATATTATAACAAAGAATGAATTTACTATTTTTTTACCATCAGCATTTAGTTTGCAGTTTGATTATCATCTATATAAAAATTTATATTTTAATGCTACATTTATTAAAAGTTTAAATTTGGGGAAGTTATATGTAAGAAGGCCAACAATACTTTTTTTCACTCCTCGTTATGAATCTAAATATTTTGAAATTGATATTCCTTTTTCAATTTATGAAATGAAATATCCAAGAGTAGGTGTTTCTATGAGAATCTGGAATTTAACTATTGGAACCGAAAAAATATCAGGTTTTTTTAATTATAAAAATTTTACAGGCTTAGATTTTTATGCATCATTAAATATTAATTTTGAAAAAGGATTATGCAATAATAAATTGTTTCATTTTAAAAGAAGATCCCCATGTTATTTTAATAACTTTAAATAAATTTATTTAAAAATATCAAATAATATTAAATTATGCGAATAGATATTCTTAGTATTTTCCCTGAAATGTTTGATAGTCCTTTTAATCATTCAATAATAAAAAGAGCAAAAGAAAAAGCTCTAATTGAGATACACATTCACAACATCAGGGATTATGCAACTAATAAACGTAAAGATGTAGATGATTATGCATACAGCGGGGGTGCAGGAATGGTTATGATGGTTCAACCCATTGCAGATTGTATTGATAAATTAAAAGCACAAAGAACTTATAATGAGATTATTTATATGACTCCTGACGGTGAGTTATTTAATCAAAAGATTGCAAATCATATTTCTACTTTTGAAAATATTATTGTTTTATGTGGACATTACAAAGGCATTGATGAACGCATAAGAGAACATTATATCACAAAAGAAATTTCAATAGGTGATTATGTTTTATCAGGAGGTGAACTTGCTGCTGCTGTCTTTTGCGATAGTATAATAAGACTTATACCCGGAGTATTGAATGATGAGACCTCTGCCCTATCTGATTCATTCCAGGATAATATTTTATCCCCTCCCCTATATACCCGACCTTATGATTACAAAGGCATGAAAGTGCCTGACATTTTGTTATCAGGTAATTTTAAAGAAATAGAAAAATGGAAGATGCAAAAAGCTCTTGAAAGAACTAAATTAAGAAGACCTGAGCTGCTTTCTGATGATGAATAACTAATATATTGACAATGGATACCAGATAAAAGACAAACCTTGTTATACTATCTATTCATTTTCAACACTTTCAGGTTTGCCACAAAATGCCCTAAAAGAGCATGTAATTTTTTTTTATACATATAGGTGGGTAATTCGTACAACGGCGTTTTATATATTTCAATTATTAAAATTAAAAACTCAAAGATTCAAACTCCAAAGCCTCAAACCCGAGTACTCAAGTCTAATTTCATTATTTAATCATACTCCTGTTTACCCTGTAATTTACCCTGTAGCAAAGCGTATCAGGGTGGAATGTACAGGACCTGTCAAAATTTATTCGTCGTGGATTGTTTCAGGTGTAAATTTCCTTTCAAAATTAAATTAAAATATATTCTAGATTTTATTGTAATAATGTAGTTTTTAAAAATAATATAAAAATTTTTTAACAAAATCGTAATTAATAAAATTTATAATGTATATTTGCACGATTTTATAGAAAATTAAATTCATAATAAATAAGATAATGAGCAAGCCGGATTTGATAAAGTTTGTAGAAGATAAGATGATACCTCGTAAAGAATTGCCAAATTTTAAGGCTGGTGATACTATTACAGTGCATTATAAAATTAAAGAAGGAAATAAAGAACAACGCATACAAAAATTTCAGGGTGTTGTAATACAAAACTCAGGGAAAGGAGCAACAAAAACTTTTACTGTACGTAAAATTTCAGGAAATGTCGGAGTTGAAAGGATATTCCCTATTGCTTCACCTTTTATTGATAAAATTATAATCAACAAAAGAGGTGTTGTGAGAAGAGCCAGGATTTTTTATTTAAGAGGATTAAGGGGTAAAAAAGCAAGAATCAAAGAAAAAAGAATGTAATTTTGTTTTCATAATAATTTTAAAAAAAGCTCCGTTTTTATTGGAGCTTTTTTTATTTCAAGTTATACCTTAAATCCGCAAATTACTTTGCAGTAAAAAAGTTGAAATGTGCTTCATAGTTAGCCACAGCCCAGCAAAGAGCATCCCAGGTGTCTATTTCATCTGCTTTTTTGAAAAGTAAATATTTATAATTTATTACACCATAAAATTACCCATTTTCTGTTCAAAGAATTTGGGAGTACCTCAGTCTAAGCGAGCATTGCCAAAAATGTCATTAGGTTCTGCTTTGCATAAGATTGAGTTTAGGGGTATAAGTTTATAAGATAATTTTATAAAAATGCTTTATTTTTCTTGCATTTTTCTTACAGCAATTTCTGCTGCTTTAATAAGAGGATAAGCAGCAGGGGAAGCAGTAAGCATTGGCTGTGTTCCAATTTGTGAAGTTAATATTGTTCCAACGTTCATTCTGTTTTGAATTATAAAACCAAGGATATTAGTAATTTCACCAGAACTTAAACCTCCTATAACTTCACCACCAATAACAACACCTGATTCTTTAGAAACAATAAGTTTAATCATTTGTTTATGCATATTTGGCAATTTTCCGGGATGTTTATCTATACCTTCAAAAGCTCCTGTAATAACATCAAAACCTTCATTTTTTGCCTGGGCTTCAGTTAATCCAGCAGCACCAAAACCATTATCACCAATAGCAGTTGAGAAAATTGCAATTGTGCCGCTAAAAGTTTTAACAGCACAGAGTTTATATAAATTTATACCTGCAATTCTTGCCTCTGCACAAGCTGTTGATGCTAACATAATACCAGTTTGTTTCCTTGTAACAAAATCTCTTTTTTCTGCACAATCGCCAACAGCAAAGATATCAGTATTATCAGTTCTCATATACTCATCTACACTTATGAAACCTTTTTCGTTTATCTCAAAACCAGAATCTCTGGCAAGCTCTGAGTTAGGACGATAACCCATAGATAAAACTACAGCATCAACCTGCAAAATATCACCATTATCTAACAAAACTCCGGTAACTTTTTTGCCATCACCTAATATTTCTTTTACACCTGTTCCTACTTTTACTTTTATCCCTCTTTGTTCAAGTATCCCCTGTGCTTTAATTGCAAGTTCTTTATCAAATGCTAATGACAATATGTGCGGTAATATCTCAACTATTGTAACATCTTCAACTTTTTTATTTATTTCATCAGATAATTCAACACCTATAAAACCTCCGCCAATAATAACAACTTTTTTACAATACTTAAGTTTCTCCTTCATATTATCTAAATAAACCTTGTTTTTGGGGATAGTAAAAACATTTTTCAAATCTGTGCCTTTAAGCCATTTGGGTATTGTAGGATAAGAGCCAGTAGCAAATACAAGCTTTTCAAAGCTTATTTCTTTACCATCTTTTAATTTACACGTTTTATTTTCCTTATCAACAGAAATAACTTCGTCAATTTTTAGTTTAACACCCAAATTTGTTACTAATGTATCAGGAAGAATATCTTTTTCCGAACTCTCTAAAGAACCAAAAATATAAGGAATCCCACAAGGAATCAATCCCTGTGGTTCTTTACGAATTACAAGAAAATTTTTGTCAGGATAACTTGATTTACCTGTTGCAGCTGCTACAAGACCTGCAGCACTCCCACCAATTACTAAAACATCTGTTTTTTCCATTTCTAATGATTTGTTTTTAATATATTTATATATTTATTTATTTAAGAATAGCATTAATTTATGCATTATTAATGTAAAGATTAATCACTATCGTGCAAAATACTCTAATTTTTTAGATTTAAAAAATTACAAAAATAAAAATATAATTAATAAAAAAAAATTATGATTATACTATTATTTTAATGACTAAGATGTTTTTTATTGAATTGAATGAATGATTGGATGATTGGAAACATCTGGAAAAAAGACACTATCCTGAAAAGTGTGTAAAGTAGATTTTCGAATTGGGTTTTTTTATGGTTTAATTCTGTCTGCAAATATAGTTAAAAATTGATTTAAAATAATTCCCCAATTTCTAATAGGCTGTGCCCATTTTTTAGATATTTCACCAAGTGGAAGATAAACAGACTTTTTCACAGCTTCATCAGTAGGGAAAAAAGTTTATTTTTTGTGTATTTTCTGATTTTTCCATTTAAATTTTCAATGATATTTATTGTATAAATTTTTGTTCTATTCAACATACTATTCAATATAAATGTTTAAATATAGCCTTAAATCCTCAAATTACTTTCTTACGAAAATTTGAAAATGTGCGTCAGTGTAAGTACAGCGCAGCGAAAGAGAATCGCAGGTATAACACTATCTGCGGTAAGAAACTCCAAGCGAGCATTCCCAACATTGGCTTACAGTTCAGCTTTGAAATATATTTGGTTTGCAGATTTAAGGCTAATATCATAAATCAATTTGCAAAATTATTTCACAGCGTAACCCTTCCTATGTGGCAGGCAATTTAACAATAAAGCAATTGAACAATTTGATGAAAAATTAAAAAGGTTTTTTATTTTGCAATATCAATAATATAGAAAATTACATAGTTTCTTACAGACACTATATAAATTTATACATATAAAAAAAGATTTGAATGTATGAGTAATCCATTGAACAGTAAGAAATTTTAACCCTTAAAAAATAAAATATAAAAAAAGTAAAAAAGATTTGCTATTTAAAAAACTTTATTATTTTTGCGAAAAAATTATAAATTGTATTAGCAGAACAAATATTCATAAATTAAATGAATAATTTGATATGATTGATAAAACTAATAAAAAAAATAATAATAAAGTAAAAAATTTCTGTTATTTATTTATTATTCTCATGCTTATATGGCTCGCTCTTACCTTGAGCTTTAAGAAAGAGGAATTAATTGTAGGGTTTATTGTAAGTATTATTCTTTCCTTCGCATTATATAAAAGTTATCAAAAAATAGGATTTCCTGGATTTAGTATTAAGAGAATTGTTTTTCTTTTTATTTATATATTAATACTTTTTAAAGAAATAATTATAGCAAATATTGATGTGGCATATAGAACTCTTCATCCAAAAATGCCTATAAAGCCGGGTATTGTAATTATTAAAACTGAATTAAAACAAGATTTGGCTAAAATGATCCTTGCAAATTCTATTACTTTAACTCCAGGAACATTTACATTAGATATTAATGATGATAGTCTTTTAATTCATTGGATGAATGTAAAGACAAGTAATACAGATGAAGCGACAAAAATCATAGGGGAAAGATTTGAGAAATATTTAAAAGTTATATTTAAATAAATAATTTTTTTAAACAATTGATGTCAGAAAATTATAAACAATTAGCTGAAAGCCTGAAAGCATTGGGACATCCCATACGTCTTCAGATTATAGCAGGTCTTATTAAAAATGAATGTAATGTTACACAAATTCAACAATCTATAGGAGTACCTCAATCTACTATTTCTCAGCATTTGAAAATTCTTAAGAATGCAGGAATAATTGAAGGAAGAAGAGAAGGGACAAATATATGTTATAAAGTGATTAATAATTGGATAAAAAAAGTAATTGAAAATATAGAGGAAAAATAATTTTTTTTATATAAATCATTGTATTATTTGAATATACAAATATATTAATAGATAAAAAGGACAATGGATAAAATGATATTTTTTATAATTATTATAGGCATTGGTATTATTCTTTGTCTTATACGTATGGTAAAAGGTCCTACTGCTGCTGACAGAGCAATAGCAGTAGATACAGTAACAACTATTATAGTTGCTCTATTGGTATTACTTGGTTTCGTTTTCCAAAGATATGTTTATCTGGATGTTTCTTTAGTGTATTCAATAATATCATTTGTTGGTTTAATTGCTATTGCAAGATATTTAGAAAAAGGAATATAACTTATGAATATAAATATTGAATTAATTGGTACAATAGTTACAGGAATTGGAGTTTTATTCCTTTTTTTAGGCGGCCTTGGGATTTATAGAATGCCGGATGTATATAATAGAGTACAGGCAGGAACAAAATGTACTACTTTAGGCGCTTTTTTAACTATTATAGGTGTTGGCATAATGCAACCGGAATGGTTCTGGAAAACACTCATCATTGCTTTATTTATACTTGTTTCTAACCCTATTTCAAGCCATGCTTTAGGAAGGGGTTCCCTTAAAAGTGGTATTCCTTTATGGCACAAAAGCGTTATAAATAAAACTAAGGAATTTAAAGAATCTGAAAAATCTGAAAATTTAAAAAAATCTAAAGAATAAATATGATTATAATAGTTTCTATATTAATTTTTTTAATGCTTGTATCAGCAATTGTAGCAGCGATTTTTAAAGATTTGTTGAGTGCAGTTATTGCCTCAGGTGTTGTAAGTTTGATAGCAGCTATTCTTTTTTATCTCTTACAGGCACCAGATGTAGCTATGGCACAGGCTGCTATTGGTGCCGCATTGGTTACTGCTGTTTTTATTATTGCTCTTAGAAAAACAAAAAGATTTGAAGAATGAGAAAAATAATTAGTATCATATTATTAGTTATTATTACCTGGGGAATTACACTATCCCTCAAGAAAATACCTTTCGGCATACCCAAAACAAAGGTAGGTGAATATTATATTAACAAAGGAAGAGAAGAAACCGGGGCTACAAACATTGTTACTTCAGTTGTGCTGGATTATCGTGGCTTTGATACTTTAGGTGAAGTAACTATACTTTTTATAGCAGCTCTTGGTGTAGGAGCTGTTTTAAGCTTAAGCAGAAAAAAAACTGATAAAAGAGAAAAAATAGAACCTGCAAGTTCAATATTATATACGGGGTGTAGGTTTTTATTCCCAATACTTATTCTTGTGGGTACCTATATTTTTATTCATGGACATCTTACTCCCGGAGGAGGCTTTCAGGGAGGAGCAATTATTGCCTCTGCATACCTTCTAATGTATTTATCCTGCCCAGGAAAAAGAGTAAGGGAAAAAGATATTAAGATAACAGAATCTTTAGCAGGTTTAATTTTTGTAGTATTAGGATTAATTGGACTGGCAATAGGTAAAGAATTCCTTTTTAATTTTTTACCTAAAGGTACTCTTGGTACATTATTTAGTGCTGGCATTATACCTATAATTTATATTGCTATCGGATTTAAAGTTGGCTCAGAATTAACCGGTATTATTGATAACTTAATAGAGGAAAGCTAATGAGTTTTTTAAATAATTACATTTATTACATAGGAGCTTTTGGTCTCGTTTTTATAGGACTATATATTTTGTTGGTTAAAAAAAACCTTATTAAGGTTATTATTGGTTTAAATATTCTTGATACAGGAGTATATTTATTTCTTATAGCTGTTGGCTATATTAATAAAGGTACTGCTCCTATATTTTCAAAGCCTGGATTAAACCCAAAAAATATGGTTGATCCTGTACCACAAGCCTTAGTACTAACATCTATTGTGATAGGAGTCGCTATCTTAGCCCTGGCTCTTACATTAGCTATAAGATTATATAAGCATTATGGAACTCTTAATTTACGCAAAATAAAAGAACAAAGATGGTAAATCCAATATTGAATCCGGTACTTTTAATTGTTGTACCTTTAGGTCTTGCTTTTTCTATTCCTTTGTTCGGCCTTATTTCGAAAAAGATAGAAAAGTTTATCCCAACTGCAGCTCTTCTTTTTAATCTTATTATTTCTGTAATATTAATTCCAAAAGTATTAATAAAACCTATCAATGTTTCTTTAGGAGGATTTTTGCCTCCTTTCTGTATTAATTTGGTAGCTGGACCTGTTGGGATTTTATTTGCTGCTATTATTGCTTTGGTTGGACTTTTGGTTTCAATTTATGCATGGGATTACATAAAAGAAGGTGCTAAAGAAAAATACCATATCCTTTATCTTCTGCTTTTGGTAGGAGCTACAGGTGTTGTTCTTACCGGCGATATATTTAATCTATTTGTTTTCTTTGAGATTCTTTGTATCTCTTCTTATTCTCTTGTCGCTTATAATAGAGATAAAGCTGGTATTGAATCTGCGATAAAATATCTTATACAGGGTTCTATTGGTTCAAGTTTTATACTTATAGGTATTGGAATGCTTTATGGTCAATTTGGAACACTCAACATGGCTGATATTGCAAGTAAAATTAATTCTATTCACTCAATCTCTATCTTCCTACCTCTAGTTCTATTGATTACAGGATTTGGAGTAGAAGCAGCTATTTTCCCTTTAAATGCCTGGCTGCCTGATGCACATTCGTCTGCACCTTCATCAATAAGTGCTGTACTTTCAGGTATAGCTATTGAAGTCGGACTTTATGCTGTTGTCAGGATTGTATTTACCATTTTTGGTGCTTCAAGTTTATTAATGTTCTTTTCGTACTTAGGCGTTTTAAGCTTATTAATAGGTGAAATATGTGCTCTCAGTCAGGATAATATTAAAAGAATGCTTGCATATTCCAGCATAGGACAAATTGGACTTATAGTATTTGCCTTATCAATTAATACAACTTATGGAGTAGAAGGAGGTCTTTTTCAGTTGTTAAATCATACCATTTCTAAAGCATTATTATTTTTAGCTGCAGGTTATATGATTTACCGCAGTGGCTCTATGAAAATATCTTCTCTTGAAGGAATGGGTAAAAAAATGCCCTATACTTCATTCGCTTTTACAATCGGAGCATTTTCACTTGTAGGATTACCGCCATTTATGGGATTCCCAAGCAAATTTATGATTGTCAAGGCTGCCTTGTTTAAACACGAAATATTATTTACTGTGCTTATTGCACTTGTGCTTTTTGCTACAATAATTGAAGGTGCTTATTTTTTCCGTGTAGTACAAGTGATTTACTTTAAAGGAAAAAAGGATGACCTGAAGCGAAAAAGAGCACCTATTAGTATATTAATACCTTTGTTTATTTTTGTCGGTTTGATAGTGTTTATAGGAATATACCCTAAAATTATGACAAACATATTAAACTCAGCAGCTTCAGAACTTTTAAATAGATTAGATTATATAAAAAGTGTAATACAATGATTTTGGAAATTTTACTTATAATTGCTTTTGGAGGTGCATTAATAACGTATCTTTTAGGAAAAATATCTAAAAAAGCCAGGAATATTTCTGCTGTAGTTATCTCATTGGCTTTAGTAGTTATTATTTCTTTTCTTTATGATATCTCTTCCAAAGAAATTTATTATACGGATTTTTTTAAAAATCTATCACTTGTTTTAAGAATAAACTCATTTTCATGGCTTTTTGCTATAACTATATCATTTGTGAGTGCACTTTCGATTATTTTTTCACTAAGCTATATAAAAGGTAAAGAAAGAACGGATTTCTATTATTTGATGATGATGCTTGTAGATGCAAGTATGATTGGTATTGTACTTGCCGGTGATTTCATTTCTTTTTATATCTTCTGGGAGATAATGTCATGGAGTGCATTTCTTTTGATAAGTTATAACAGAGGGTCAGCCCTCCCTGCCGGAATGAAGTATATCATTATGTCAATCATCGGTTCTGTATCTATGCTTATTGGAATGTTATCCCTTTATGCAAATTATGGTACATTGAATATATCAGAACTCTCTTCTTTTATGGCATCTGCCTCTTCTCAATATATTTTGTTTATTTTGATAACTTTTGGAATTGGATTTGGAGTTAAGAGTGCAATAGTACCTTTACATATCTGGCTTCCTGATGCTCATTCACAAGCGCCATCCCCATTTTCTGCAGTACTATCAGGAATATTAATAAAAATGGGGATATATGGCTTTATTCTTACTTTTTATGTTATAGTCGGTTTAAAAAATTTCACTGGATTAGGTAGTAATTGGTCCAGCTTTCATTATATTCTCTGTTGGTTGGGGGCTATTACAATAGTAATTCCCAGTTTTATTGCTATACTACAAGATGATGCAAAAAGACTTTTAGCCTGGTCCAGCATTGGACAGATTGGTTACATAATTCTTGGTATTTCATTTGGGACAAGTTTAGGTTTTGCTGGAGGCACATTCCACATCCTCAATCATGCTACCTTTAAAGCACTCCTATTTTTAACTGTTGGTGCAGTAGAATATAGGACAGGAACTAGAGATTTGAATTCATTAGGAGGTCTAATAAAAAAAATGCCCATAACTTTTATCGTAGCTTTAATTGGTGCTTTTGGACTCATTGGAGTTCCTTTGACAAATGGTTTTGTATCTAAATGGCTAATTTATAAAACCTTAATTCTTGAGGGTCATCCTTTCCTGGCTTTTTTCGCATTATTGGGAACCTGGGCAGCTATACTTTATACTTATAAACTTATTCATAATATTTTCTTAGGACAACTTCAGGAAAAACACAAAAATATACAAAAAGCACCTTTTAGCATGCAGCTTCCAATGATTATTCTTGCTTTTGCAATTATTCTCTTTGGCATACTCCCGGGCATTCCCCTTAAAGTTATCAATACCATTGGAACTTCTTTCGGTTTTGAATCTTTAAATGTAAATATCTGGGGAATTGCTTCTGATACAGGAACATTAAACACTGTAAATATTTTTACTGCTTTTCTTTTGATTGCAATAGTTATCTGGTTAATTTTTAAAGCTGGACATAAATCAGTAAAAGTTACTCAATACAATAATTACGCTGCAGGTACTTACATACCAAAAGATAAATACAATTACAGTGTTAACTTTTATAATCCTTTATACAGAATAATTACTCCCTATCTTAGAGATTTTGTTGATGATTTTTATATGTGGATTGCAAGAGGGATAAAAAAAACGTCTTTCTTGGTTAGACGCATATATACAGGTGATATTGGAAATTATGTTATGTATATAGTATTATTTTTGGCATTATTAATTTTTATTCAATTGAAATGGAGGCTGTGGTGATTATAATATTTGAAATAATATTGATGATATTTTTAGCATTTATCATTGGGACATTTTTCCTTGGATTATCAAGAAAATTAATTGCAAGAATTCAATGGCGATATGGCCCTCCTATTACTCAACCAATTATAGATATAATTAAACTATTTAGTCAAAAAAGTATAAGCCACGGACCAATATTCAATTTTGGAATAATTTTATCTCTAACTGGTTCTATTTTGGTAATTTTATTTCTTCCTATGGGAAAAATGTACCCATTGAGTAGTTCAGGGGGACTACTTGTAATTCTATATATTATGATTTTATCACCTCTCGGTATCGCATTGAGTAGTGGTGAGGCTGCTAATCCTAATGCAAGTATTGGTGTATCCAGAAAATTTATTCTCGCATTGGGCTATGAAATTCCATTATTACTTATTTTTCTTGCAGTTATGACCCATTATAATACCATTTCAATTGTTAAAATAGTAAAAATGCAATCCGTTACAGGATGGTCTTTAACATCCTTACCTTTATTATTATCAGGTATTGCTTATATACTGATACTTCCCGCAATATTAGGTGTAAAACCCTTTGATATTATTAAAGCGCCACAGGAAATTTCATCTGGTCCAATGGTTGAATATGGAGGTAAATTTTTAGCTCTCGCTACTATTCAACATGCTTTTAATGAATTTATTGTTATATCTCTTTTTGTAAACTTATTTTTAGGAGGAGCAAGTAATGTTGGATACTTCTTTTTGAAAATGTTAGTGGTATTTCTTATATATCAATGTGTAAATGCTGTATTCCCACGTCTCAGAATAGAACAGGCATTAAGATATTTATGGAAATGGCCTACACTATTTGCATTTGTTGGTCTGGTCATTGTTGTAATAATAAATTAAATTAATATATGGATAGAAATAAACTTGGAAAATGGTTAAAGTCCCCCGCAAAAATGGGGCATAAATATTCACTTTATGCAGTATATTTCGGTACAGGTTGTGGTATTATTGAGGTTCCACCTTCTTTAACAACACGATGGGATGCAGAGAGATTTGGAATAATACCTGTTGCCAGTCCAAGGCAAGCTAATTTGTTTCTAATCACCGGGTATGTAACTTTAAAAACATTAAAAGCAATAATACGTACTTATGAACAAATGCCGGAACCAAAGTTTACCGTTGGTTTTGGCTCCTGTCCTATAAATGGAGGAATGTATTGGGATTCTTATAATACTATTAAACATTTAGATAAGTATATTCCTATTGACGGTTGGATTGCAGGATGTATGCCCAGACCTGAAGCTATCTTTATTGGTGTAACTCATTTGTGGACTATGATTGACAAAGGAATGGCAGATGGTTATAAAAAATACAGAGAGAACTATAAATATTATAGAGAAAATCAGGAACAAATTTATGGTAAACTTGAATGGCCACCACTATTTTCAAAGGAGGTTAAAGATGAATAAATCTATTAAAGAAAAACTTTTATCATCATTTAGTGATATCAAAATAGATATTACTGAAGATAACAGAGTTATTATTAATACAAAAAAAGATGATGTTATTTCTATTTTAACTTTCTTAAAAAACTCAGGTTATAAACACCTGGCTCTTATATCTTGCATTGACTGGATAGAAAAAAAAGAATTTGAATTGGTCTATATTCTTTCTGCATATATGGATAATGATACAGAATATAAAGAAAAAGAAAAAACAAATATCTTGGTAAAAACAAGAATTTCCAGAGAAAAATCTGAATTTACGACAGTAATAAACGTTTTTAACAATGCTGAACCTTACGAACGTGAGCTGCATGAACTTTTTGGAATATATTTTAAAGGACATCCAAGATTAACACCACTTTTTCTGGAAAGGGACTACAAAATACCTCCTTTCAGAAAAGATTTTGACACAAGAAAATATGTAAAAGATTTTTTTGATAATATTCCTTCTGTCGAAGATAGAAAAGAAAAAGAAAAATAATGAGAGAACTTGAACTATATTTTGGTCCACAACACCTTGGAATGGTTGGTAATTTTAGCATTACATTAAATGTTGAAGGTGACCGTATTATAAAAGCAGCTTCTAATCCCGGGTACCTACATCGTGGATTTGAAAAACTTATGGAACAAAGAACATGGACACAAAATATCCCATTAGTATGCAGAATAAATGTTGTTGAACCTGACTCTATGGAATTAATATATGCTATGGGTGTTGAAAGGTTAGCAAAAATAGAAGTGCCTGAAAGAGCAAAATATATTAGAAGTATTTATCTGGAACTTGCCAGGATTAGTTCTCATTTATTCGGCTTATGGGCTTATGCAGATAGGTTGGGGTTTAATACTGTTGCACAGTGGGCAATGTATCACCGTGATCTTGTACTGGATCTTTTTGAAGAACTTACAGGTGGTAGAGTTTATCATATTTATTTACGACCTGGAGGAGTAAGGCGTGATTTTCCTGAAGGTTTTAAAGATAAAATAGTTAAAACACTACATACTATTGGTAGCAGCGTATCAGATTATAATAATACATTTTTTAACAATCGTATATTTTACGAAAGATCCAAAAATATAGGAATAGTAACACGGGAAGAAGCTGAAGAAATGGGAGGTGTTGGTCAGGTCATGAGAGCAACAGGTATGAAATATGATATCAGAAAAATTGAACCTTATGCTGCTTATGATAAAATAGATTGGGAAGTTCCTACAAGAAATGATGGGGATGCATACTCACGAATACTCGTAGTACGAGATGAAATGATCCAGAGTGTTTATATGATATTCAAATTGCTTGATAAAATGCCTGAAGGAGAAGTTTGTAATAAAGTCCCTAATCCGTTTAAGTGGAATATCCCAAAAGGAGAAACTTATGTAAGATGTGAATCTTCAAGGGGAGAATTAGGTCTTTATATGGTTAGTGATGGCAAAGATAAACCATATAGGGTACATTTTAGAACACCTTCTTATTCTCACGGTTTGACAATATTGGAAAAAACATTAATAAATGAAAGTATCGCGGATGTAGGTAACATAATGATGAGCTTATATATAACAGCACCTGAAATTGATAGATGAAAATAATCAGAGAATAAAAAAATGATTAAAACAAGTATTATAAATCCATTTAAAGCTATAAGATATCTTTTTAAAAAGCCAAAAACATTAAGATTTCCTTTTGAACAGAAAGATACTGCATTGAGATACAGAGGTTTTCATCTTAATGATTGGGATAAATGTACTGGCTGCGGAAATTGTGCTGATATATGCCCAAATGAGGCTATTACTATGGAAAAGATACCTGAAATAACTTCTAAACCTGAACAAGGCATAAAGAATGAAAGACCTAAAATTGATTTTGGCAGATGTTGTTTTTGTGGACTATGTGTAGATATATGTCCTACTGGTTCCTTAAGGCTTTCAAGAGATTTCATCCATGTCCATTTTGATACTAAGACATTTGTATCCATTCCTAAAGATGAGAATACTGACAAAGAAAATTTCTTTGGTGATGAAGAATATTCAATATTTAAGGCAAGTTTGACACATCGTAAAAAAAATAATGATGGATTTTCTTCTGACTTAAAATATTCCTTATTTGAGCCAAAACGCATAATTATGCCTCAAGTAAAACCTGAAGAACGCAAACTCTCCTTTATAGAACAAGTTATAGGTTACAGTAAAGAAGAGGCAAAAATGGAGGCTTCAAGATGCCTGGAATGTAAATTATGCGAAGATGCCTGCCCTGCACACCTTAAAATTTCTGACTATATCAAGGCAATTTACGAAGATAAACCTGATGAATCGTTGAGAAAGATTTATGAGGATAACCCAATTCCTTCAATCTGTGGAAGAATATGTATGGCTCATTGTGAAGATGCCTGCTCAATTGGAAAGAGAGGCGATTCTCTTGCTATAAGATGGATAAAAAGATATGCCGCTGATACTGTTCAGGATTTCAAATCAACTCTAGAACTTAAGCCTTCTAAACCTAATGGTAAAAAAGTAGCTGTTATCGGCGCAGGACCAGGTGGATTATCAGTATCTTACTTCTTAAAACTAAAGGGTTATGAAGTTACAGTATTCGATTCTTTGCCTGGCGGAGGCGGGATGATGAGAATAGGTCCTCCTCCTTATAGATTGCCAATTGATGCTATTGATAAGGATGTAAATTATATAATTTCTTTGGGAGTTAATTTTAAATTTAATACAACAGTGGGAAAAGATATTCTATTTGAAGATATTTTACAAAACTATGACTCAGTTTATCTGGGAATAGGTACTACTGTGAGTAGGTCAACGAGAGTAAAAAATGCTGATAAATGCATCTTAGCCCTGAATTTCTTAAAAGAAAATAAGATAGGTAAAGTATTTAAAGTAGGTAAAGAAATTATAGTAATAGGTGGAGGTAATGTTGCTATGGATACAGCCAGAGAAGCACTTCGTTTACAATATATCCAATATCCTAAAGAAAAAGTTATAACAAAGACTGTATCCCTGGAAGATTGGGATATAATGCCTGCAAAAGAAGAAGAAATTAATGATACAAAAGCTGAAGGAATTCAATTCAATCCTGCTTGGGGACCAAAAGAAGTTATTTTGGATGAAAAAGGTAATATAAAAGGACTGTTATGCAAAAAAGTTAAATCGGTGTTTAATGAACAAGGAAGATTTTCTCCTACATTCTTTGAAGAAAAAACAATGCTGCTGAAAGGTGATATGATTATTGAAGCTATCGGTCAAGCACCCGACTTTTCATTCCTGCCGGAAGAATTATTTAAAAAACTTGAATTTACACCAAGAAGAAAAGTGAAAGTTGATGATAATGGTATGACTTCTATACCAAAAGTTTTTGCAGGCGGCGATATTGTAAATACTAATTTAGATGCTGTTTCTGCAATTGCTGATGCAAAAGTTGCTTCACAAGGAATAGATAATTTTTTATCTTTAAAATAGTATTAATAGAATTAATTTTATAAAAGTTTAAATTATTTTAAGAAAGTTATTTATTTAGTAAAACCGGGGATGTGTTGCAATATATCCCTGTTTTTATTATACCTTAAATCCGCAAATTACTTTGCAGCGAAAAGTTGAAATGTGCGTCAGTGTTTAAGGTACTCCCAATTCTTTGAACAGAAAATGGGTAATTTTAAGATGTAATAAATTATTAATATTTACTTTCCAAAATACCAGATGAAATAGACACCTGCGTCTTTTTGAAAATTTTTTTATAATTTTTAGTTTTACAGATTTAATAGTATTTTTCAACATACAAACTATTTGGTTTCTGTCTATAAAGTCGGTGTTTGATTCGGAATGACGTCTTTTGTAAATGACTGTTTTCAAAACAAGTTTAC
>CAYNBX010000010.1:0-18312 GCA_964395505.1 uncultured Bacteroidales bacterium
GGACATTATGGACAAACACTAATTAAATATTAATGATGAAAGAAATAGCTAAAACAAAAATTACCTCAAAAAAAGTGATGAATAATAAGGCAGCTTTAGGATTGCTGTGTTCTTTATTTTTCATGTGGGGATTTATAACTTGCTTAAATGATATTTTAATTCCACATCTTAAGGATCTTTTTGAATTGAATTACACACAGATAATGTTAATTCAATTTACATTTTTTGGTGCATATTTTATAATGTCTTTGCCATCAGGATGGATTATAGGGAAAATTGGATACAAAAATGGTATAGTATTAGGCTTAGCAGTTACAGGAATAGGAGCATTGTTATTTTATCCTTCAGCAGCTTTAATATCTTACGCATTCTTTTTGGGAGCATTTTTCATACTTGCCTCAGGTATAACAATATTACAAGTAGCTGCAAATGCTTATGTTTCAATTTTAGGACCTCCGGAAACAGCTTCAGGCAGGCTCAACCTTACTCAGGCTTTTAATTCTTTAGGCACTACTATTGCACCGATTTTTGGGAGCATTTTGATTTTGTCTAATCATTTTAATACTGTTGATGAAAAAGCAAAAGCTGTTCAAGGACCATATATTGGTATAGCGATTGCTCTCTTTGTTGTTGCTATTATTTTTGCTGTTATAAAACTACCCACCATAAAGGCAGTAACATATAAAAAGGAAGCAGGTAGTGCTTGGTCTTATCGTCATTTAGTGCTTGGCGCTGTTGCTATTTTTTTTTACGTTGGAGCTGAAGTTTCTATTGGAAGTTTTTTGATTAATTTCTTTGGCGAAAAAAATATTGCCGGACTTGCTCATTCTGAAGCAGCTAAATATGTTGCATTATATTGGGGTGGTGCTATGATTGGTCGTTTTTTTGGTGCAATATCATTATCAAATATGAAAAAAGGATTAAAACAAAATCTTTATATACTTGCAATTACAATATTCGCATTTTTATTAGCCTGGTATCTCACAAAGGAAATCAAACTTGCTCTATTATATCTTATTTTAGTTGGAATTAATATTGCTGCATTTCATTTAGGGAAAAACAAACCAAATCGTACACTTGGAATTTTTGCATTAATAGCTGTAATCTTAGTTTCATTGACTATGATTTTTAGTGGTAAAATTGCTATGTGGCCAATAATTGGAGTTGGTTTATTTAATTCAATAATGTTCCCAACCATATTCACCCTGTCAATTGATGGCCTTGGTAAACATACAAGTCAGGGCTCAGGAATTCTTTGTATGTCAATAGTCGGCGGAGCTATTATCCCATTATTGATGGGCGTATTAGCTGATAATTTTGGGATACATCATTCTTTTCTTATTACTTTAGTTTGTTACCTTTATATTGTCTTTTATGCTTTTAAAGGCTATAAACATTCAACAGAACAAGTTTCTATTTCAAAATAATGTTTATAAAAACTTTTTTGAATTTATATTTGATTCTAATAAAATCTAATATTTCCTGATAAGGAATTAATATTGTGATCCATTACAATAATATCTTTTTTTCTTTATTGATATTGTTCTTTTAAATTTTTGAAAAGCTTATATAAAATCATTTTAAATTAAGCCTTAAATCCGCAAATTACTTCTCAGCGAAAAATTTAAATGCGTATCAGTGTTGATACAGCCCAGCGAAGAGCATCGCATGTGTAACCCTTATGGTGAAAAGGTCTGAGCGAGCATTGCCAACAATGTCATTATGTTCGTCTTTGCATAAGATTTAGTTTACAGATATAAGGTTAAGATTATTACAAAAATTAAATGGATTTAATTATTATTTATATCTTATAAAATTTATTAATTTTGCAAAAAATTTGAAAAAAAATATATAAAATATAACTATCTCAAAATAAACACATTTAAAAATATATAATTATGACTAAGAAAAATAATTTCATTACATGTGATGGTAATTATGCTGCTGCTTATGTAGCATATATGTTTACTGAAGTAGCTTGTATTTATCCTATCACACCATCATCAACAATGGCTGAATATATTGACGAATGGTCAGCTCACGGCAGGAAAAACATATTTGGAGATACTGTTGAAGTACAAGAGATGCAGTCCGAAGGAGGTGCTTCAGGTGCTGTTCATGGTTCATTGCAAGCTGGAGCTTTAACATCAACCTTTACAGCTTCTCAAGGTTTAATGTTGATGCTGCCAAATATGTATAAAATAGCAGGTGAGTTACTGCCAGCTGTTTTTCATGTAAGTTCAAGGAGTTTAGCAGCTCATGCACTTTCAATTTTTGGAGATCATAATGATGTTTATGCTACAAGGCCAACAGGTTTTGCTTTATTTGCCACTGCTAGTGTTCAGGAAATAATGGATCTGGCAGGCGTTGCTCATCTTGCAGCAATAAAATCAAGAATTCCTTTTTTACATTTCTTCGATGGTTTTAGAACATCTCATGAAATTCAAAAAGTAGAAGCTTTAACAACTGAAGATATGGCAAAATTATTGGATTTTGATGCTGTTCAATCATTCAGAGATAGAGCATTAAATCCTGAACACCCGGTTACGAGAGGTACTGCACAAAATCCTGATATTTATTTCCAGGCAAAAGAATCTGCTAATAAATATTATGATGCTGTTCCTGATATTGTTGAATATTACATGCAGAAAATCACTAAAATAACAGGAAGAGAATATCATCCTTTTGATTATTACGGAGCAAAAGACGCTGAAAAAGTAATTGTTGCAATGTGCTCTGTTACTGATACAATTAAAGAAGTTGTCGATTATTTGAACGCAAAAGGTGAAAAAGTAGGACTTATTGAAGTTCATTTGTACAGACCTTTCTCAAAAAAATATTTCTTTAAGGTTTTCCCTGAAACTGTAAAAAGTATTGCTGTTTTAGATAGAACTAAAGAACCCGGAGCAAATGGAGAACCTTTATATCTTGATGTAAGAGATATATTTTACGAAAAAGAAAACAAGCCTGTAATTGTAGGTGGTAGATTTGGTTTAAGTTCAAAAGATACTACTCCGGCTCAGATTATTTCTGTTTTTGAAAATTTAAAACTTACAGAACCCAAGAATGGATTTACTATTGGTATTGTTGATGATGTTACTTTTAAATCATTACATAAATTGCCTGAAATTAGCGTTGCACCTGGAGTAAACTTTGAAGCTAAATTTTATGGCATTGGTTCTGATGGTACTGTTGGTGCTAACAAAAATTCTATTAAAATTATCGGTAACTCAACAGATAAATATTGTCAGGCTTACTTTGCTTATGATTCAAAAAAATCAGGTGGTCTTACAATTTCTAATTTGAGATTTGGTGATACACCTATCAGATCTCCTTATCTTGTTAATACCCCTGACTTTGTTGCCTGTCATGTAACTCCTTATATTTATAAATATGATATGCTTAAAGGACTTAAAAAAGGAGGTTCTTTTCTATTCAATAGTATTTGGGACGAAGAAGAAACAAAGAAAAAATTACCTGATACTATGAAAAAATACCTATCTGAAAATCAAATCAATTTTTATATTATTAATGCCACTAAAATAGCTCAGGAAATAGGATTAGGAACAAGAACAAATACTATAATGCAGTCTGCTTTTTTTAAAATTGCTCAAATAATACCTTATGATAAAGCTGTTGATGAAATGAAAAAAGCAATTGTGAAGAGTTTTGCTAAAAAAGGCGAGGATGTTGTAAATATGAACTATGCAGCTGTTGAAAAAGGTGGAGAGAAAGTGATAAAGGTTGATATTCCCGATGAATGGAAAAAATTAGAAGTAAATGAAGATGAGATAAAGATAAAAAGGAATGAAGATGTTCCTGACTTTATTAAAAATGTTTGTGATCCAATAAACGCACAAAAAGGTGATGACTTACCAGTAAGCACTTTTGCAGGAAGAGAAGATGGTACTTTCCCGGCTGGTACCGCAGCTTATGAAAAAAGAGGTGTTGCTGTTAATGTTCCTGAATGGAAAATTGATAATTGTATTCAATGTAATCTATGTTCTTATGTTTGCCCTCATGCTGCTATAAGACCTTTCTTATTGAACGAAGATGAACTTAAAAATTTACCTGAAGGAACAAAAACTAAAAAGGCAATAGGCAAAAATTTTGAAGGACTTAATTTTATAATACAAGTTAGTCCTCTTGACTGCACTGGTTGTGGAAATTGCGTTGATGTTTGTCCCGGGACAAAAAAAGGAGGTAAAGCTCTTGTTATGAAACCTATTGGAACTCAATCAGCAGAAATTGAAAGATGGGATTATATGGCTAATAAAGTAACTTACAAAGATGACATAGTTCCTAAAGATAAAACAGTCAAGAATAGTCAGTTTGCTCAACCATTGTTTGAGTTTTCTGGAGCTTGTGCAGGCTGTGGAGAAACGCCTTATGTTAAATTGATAACTCAATTGTTTGGTGAAAGAATGATGATAGCTAATGCTACTGGTTGTTCTTCAATTTGGGGTGCTTCTGCACCTTCTATGCCTTATTGCGCAAGCAAGAAAAATGGATATGGGCCTGCCTGGGCTAATTCCTTATTTGAAGATAATGCAGAATATGGTTTTGGTATGGAAACTGCTGTTAAAAAAACTAGAAACAGAATAGAATGGAGAATGAAAGAGGCTTTAAATGAAGATGTCTCTAACGAAATAAAGCAAGCCTTTAAAGAATGGATAGAAGGTAAAGACGATGCTGAAAAGTCTATTATAGCTTCTACAAAAGTTGTTTCATTACTTGAGAAAGATAATAGTCAAATAGCTAGAGATATACTGAAGTTAAAACAATATTTGGTTAAAAAATCTGTATGGATAATAGGTGGAGATGGCTGGGCTTATGATATTGGTTATGGTGGATTAGATCATGTACTTGCTAAAGGAGAAGATGTAAATATTTTGGTTCTTGATACTGAAGTTTATTCAAATACAGGAGGGCAGTCATCAAAAGCAACTCCTACGGCTGCTGTTGCTAAATTTGCTGCTTCAGGGAAAAAAGTAAGAAAAAAAGATCTTGGTATGATGGCAATGTCTTATGGTTATGTTTACGTCTCTCAAGTTGCTATGGGAGCAAGCAATGCACAGCTTTTAAAAGCTGTTAGAGAAGCTGAAGCATATAAAGGACCTTCTATAATAATTGCTTATGCACCTTGTATAAATCACGGCTTGAAAGCAGGTATGGGAAAAACCCAGGAAGAAGAAAAAAGAGCTGTTGAAGCTGGTTACTGGCATTTATACAGATTTAATCCTGAATTAGAAGCTCAAGGGAAAAACCCATTTATCCTTGATTCAAAAGAACCTCAATGGGATAAATTTCAGGAATTCTTAGCCGGTGAAGTTAGATACTCTTCTCTTAAGAAAACTTTCCCTGATAAAGCTGATGAATTATTCACTGCTGCTGAAAGAGATGCTAAATGGAGATATAATAGTTATAAAAGATTACAATCTTTAGATTATTCTAATAATTGATTATAATTATCTGGAAATAAAAAGCCGAATTTAATAAAATTCGGCTTTTTTATTTCCAGATTTCCTGACTTTGCGGAATTTTATATTGAATCCATTTTTATTCATAGTGTCACTTCCACTTGTTATAATCTCAGAAATCCCGACACAATATATGAGAATCAAACAGTTATTGGCTTTTACTCGTAAAATAGAATTGTCGTTTCTTTTGTACTTAGCCCAACTTGTAAATCCAGTCCCAAAAACCAAAAAACCAGAAATAATTTTTATTTTTTAATCTTAGTCATTTAATCACGAGATATTAAATATATGCTAATACAAAGCAGTTTAATAAGTCTATACTTTTTTTTAAATATCAAAAAATATTTTATTGGTTTCTTCTATAAAGTTTAAAATATCATCTTTCCCCTTAGATGTTTTTGCAGAACTAATAATTATTCGAGGCAATTCTTCCCATGAAAGTAATAATTTATTTTTATATAATTCAATATTTCTAATAAGCTTAGTTTTATTTAATTTATCAGTTTTTGTAAAAACAATTACAAAAGGTAATTTGTTAACAGCCATCCATTCAAAGAAATCTAAGTCAATTTGCTGAGGTTTAAGCCTTGACTCAACCAAAGCAAAAGTACAGAGTAAATTTTGTCTTTTTAACAAATAGTTATTAATCATTGTTTTCAATTTTATTCTATTTGTTTTTGAGGTTTTTGCAAAGCCAAATCCAGGCAAATCCACTAAGTACCAATTATTATTGATAATAAAATGATTTATCAGTTTTGTCTTCCCCGGAATTTTCGATGTTTTGGCAAGTTTGCCCCATCCTGTAATCATATTGACAAGCGAAGATTTCCCGACATTAGATCTGCCTATAAAAGCATATTCAGGGAAATCAGGTTTTGGACAACTTTGAAAATCAGGACTGCTAATTAAATACTTAGCACTTTTTATAAGCATTAAACTTTTATTTCAGTATCAAATAAATTTATTTTTTGTATGTTAAAACATGTCTATCTTTCTTAATATTATAAATATCACTAATATTAATAATAATCCCTGTTTCTTCTACATTCCCAAAATGGGTGTTTATTGTTGTACCAAAAGTTTTCATTGTTGAGGACAGACTAATATAAGCATTTACTAAAGGAGGAATATTCTCTTTTAAATTCCTAACATTACGAATAAGTATTTTATAATCTTCGTCATAATTATAACCATTAAAAATATTTTCTAATTTTTTCAAATCAGTCTTTATTTTTAAAGGTTTAAAAGGATAAACAAGTTTTTCATTATCAGGAAAATATTTTTTCAGAAAATATAATATCATATCTCTAGCTAATGGGTTAAGATTGGGATACATAGTAATTTTACCAAAAAAATATTTAACATCAGGATTATCAACAATAATAGCACCTAATCCATCCCACAAATTATCAAGTGAATAAATCCCTTTTCTTGAATTATTGGATAATTGATAAATGGGCTGTACAAAAGACCTTCCAAGCTCAATAGTGTACGGCAAATATTCTTTAATAAATTTTTCGGAGTAATTAAAAAGTCTTGAAGTAGGAGTTTGTAATTTTTTCCCTTTGTTATCAGACAAATCTTTACAATGAATAAATCTATATCCACCAACAATTTCTTTATCTTCCGGCTCCCAGACAATAAGTTGCTTAAAACAAATTTTATCTGTATCAAAATGGTCAATATCAATTTGTTTTCCTGTTCCACCACCAGAGTTACGAAAAGACAACTCTCTTAATCTTCCAATTTCTCTCATCACCATTGGAGAATCATGATAGCTAAGGATATAAATTTTATTATTACCATAATTAGTATTTCTAACAAATTTACTTTCAGTAAGTTCTGCTTCTAATAATGATTTATTAACCTTGGGGATAATAGCTTTCATCATATATGCTCTTATAATTGTTATTTTTTTAATACAAATGTTTTAGCACATTTATTTTCTTTAGATTGTTGTTATTCACTATAAAATCATATTCTTTATTTATTTTTTATTAATTAAATAACTATTTAGTTGTAAAAGTTAAGTAATTGTTTTTTGCAAGTTTATAAACATAGTCTTTGACTTTTTGAGCCCATTGTTTATCTGTAAATCTTTTATCAAAAGTAGTATAAGAAATTGGTTTGCCAAATATAATATTTATTGTTTTATTATTTTGTTTGTACATTTCATCAACTAAATATAACATTTCAATATTTGTTTTTATTCTTAAGAATTTACGCAAGTTAGCTAAATTATAAAAAAAATTTGAATTTCTGCCGTCAATATAAGTAGGTATAATATTTCGTTTGTTTTTTCTGGCTCTTGTGATAAAAGTTTTTTTCCATTCCGGGTCTTTAATCTTCCCTGATTTTTTACGTGAACATAATCCAGCAGGAAAATAAAGTATTGTCGAATCTGAAGCGAATGTTTTATCAAATAACTTTATTGCTTCATGAGTATTTCTCCCAACTTTATTTATAGGAATAAATATAGATTCTAAACCAGGGAGAAACATTAAAAAATCATTCACCGGGAAAATTACATCTTTTCTATATTTTCCTACAACACTAATAAGAGCCATACCATCTAATCCTCCCAAAGGATGATTAGATGCAAAAACATATCTATCTGTTTTAGAAATATTTTTTTCTCCCACAACATTTATATTAACTCCAAAATCTTCAAGAGTTGCATTAACAAAATCTATCCCAAATTTATTTCTGTTTTTATATATAGATTTATTTAATTCTTCTTGATGAATAATTCTCTTTAAATAATTTTTTATAAACCAGGGTAATAATTTTAATAGCTTGGGATTTTTACTCGCAATTACGTTCTCTAAATTAATAAAATGTTCTGTTATCTGTATCGATTTTCCTGGCTTCTCGCTTATTTCCATAAAAAAATAAATTTTATTTACATTTTATCAATTTACAAATTTAATTATAATCATAAAAAATACATATAAAATTTTAACAAAAAATATTCAAATTTTTAATCAATAAAATAAAAAAAACATTCATATTTAAAACAAATACAATGATTATAGGAGATAGAGCATCGTTACGCAAAAAAGTTATCAACAAAAAAATAAAAAATGGTAAATTTTGGGAAAAAATGGTAAAAATATTACTATATTTACAGCCTAAAAATAATCAAAAATAATAAATCCAATGAATATTATAGGAACTTATGAATGTAAAATAGATTCAAATGGCCGATTAATGCTGCCATCTGCGATAAAGAAGCAGCTTTCTGAAATTATTGATAAGAGATTTATTATTAAAAGGAATATTTTTTATAAATGTTTAGAGTTATATCCAATGAAAGAATGGGAAAATGAAATTGAAGGGGTAAACAACCTAAACAGATTTGTTAAAAAAAATAGCGATTTTATCAGAGGATTTATGGCAGGCGTTAAGATCATAGAGCTTGATAGGAATGGAAGGCTTTTAATCCCAAGAGACCTGATAAAATTTTCAGAAATCAAAAAAGATATTGTTCTCTCATCTTCAATTAATAGGATTGAAATTTGGGATAAGACAAAATATGAAGAATCAATAAGTAAGATAAGGGATAATTTTTCTGCTCTTGCAGAAGAGGTAATGGGGAAAATAAATAATACAGATTTGCAAGATGATGTACCATAAAAGTGTTTTATTAAATGAAAGTATAAATGGCTTAGCAATTAAATCCAATGGGATTTATGTTGATGTTACTTTTGGTGGAGGTGGCCACTCCAAAGAAATTCTAAAAAAACTTGATAAAGGAAGGTTAATTGCCTTTGATCAAGATGAAGATGCTGAAGAAAATATCATTAATGATGAAAGATTTACTTTTATTAATCAGAATTTTAGGTACTTAATTAACTTTTTAAAATTTTACAAAACTATACCTGTTGATGGGATAATTGCTGATTTGGGAGTTTCGTCTCATCAACTTGATACACCTGCTCGGGGTTTTTCATCAAGATTCAATGGTAATCTTGACTTAAGAATGGACAAAAAAAATAAGCTCACAGCAAAATATGTTATTAACAATTATACTAAGGAAAAACTAATAAATATTTTTTATCAATATGGAGAATTAACCAATGCTAAACAATTAGCTTCAGTTATTGTTAAAAACAGAAATGAAAAAGAGATAAAAACAATTAATCATTTTAAAGAAATTATTTCATCACACGTAAAAAAAGGTAAGGAAAACAAATATTATGCTCAGGTTCTACAGGCATTACGTATAGAAGTAAATGACGAATTAGGAGCATTGAAAGAGATGTTATTACAAACAACAAAAGCATTGAAACCAGGTGGAAGACTTGTTGTTATATCTTATCATTCTTTAGAGGATAGATTGGTTAAAAATTTTATAAAATCAAGGAACTTCAGAGGAGAAATAGAAAAGGACTTTTTTGGCAATCCTAAAATTGATTTTAAATTTATAAATAAAAAACCAATAACTCCCTCAAAAGAAGAATTATTAAAAAACAATCGTTCAAGAAGTGCCAAATTAAGAATTGCAGAAAAAATTTAAAGATGGAAACAGCACAAAATAAATTTAATGAAAATAAAACTAAAAAAGATGTAAATCCCTTTAATAATACTTTTCCTAAAGTTTTACATAATATTTTAGATGGAACAATTTTGACAAGGGAAAAAACAATTAAATCATTCCCCTACTTGTTCTTTTTAACTTTTTTAATTATCATTTACATAGCAAACAACTATTATGCTGAAAAAACAATTATTAAAATAAATAAAATAGAAAAAGAGAATAAAGAACTAAGATATAAATATATAACAGTAAAATCAAAGTTAATGTTTCATACAAAATTATCGGAGGTTGCAAAAAAAGTTAAATCATTAGGCTTAAAAGAATCAACTGTGCCTCCACAAAAAATATTTATAAACCAAAATAAATAACTGAATTAGAAATCAATAAAAAGCAACTGTAATTTTTAAATGCCAATCATCTTAAACAAAAAAATTGGAAGATACAAAAAAAAGCATATTAAGAAGAATTTACTTAGCGTATGTAATTATATTCATACTCTGTTTGATAATTATTGGTAAAGTTATTTACATACAATTTTATCAAGGTAATAAATGGAAAGCAAAAGCAAAGGAAGAAACATTAAGATATAGGAATATCAATGGGATAAGAGGGAATATCTTTGCTTCTGACGGGAGTCTTCTTGCAACTTCCATACCTATTTTTAATGTTTATTGGGATTCACAATTAATATCCAATAATTTATTTAATAAGAATGTTAATTCTTTATCTGACAGTTTATCTTGTCTTTTTAGAAATAAATCTAAAAGAGAATATATATATGATTTAAAGAAAGCCCGTAAAACAAAGAATAGATATTATTTAATAAAAAGGAAAATAAATTATTCAATGCTCAGGAGGATGAAGACCTTTCCAATATTCAAATTGGGAAAATATAGGGGAGGGATGATAGCTGAACCAATAACAAAACGTGTAACTCCGTTCGGGTTATTAGCTTTTAGAACAATAGGATGGGATAAAAAAGGAACTAAAAACGATGTTGGTTTAGAGGGTGCATATAGTTCAATATTAAAAGGTGAGAGTGTAAACAGATTAGAACAAAAGATTGCTTATGGACAATGGAGACCTCTTGATGACAAAAATGAAATAGAGCCAAAAAATGGTAAAGATATAATTACAACTATTGATATAAATATTCAGGATGTAGCAGAAGATGCTCTTTTAAAAGAGCTAAAAAAGAATAAAGCTTATCAGGGATGTGCAGTTTTGATGGAAGTTCATACAGGTCAAATTAAGGCTATTGCTAATCTAAATTTAGATTCAACTGATGGAAAATATAAAGAGTTATACAATTTTGCAATAGCAGAAAAAATAGAACCAGGCTCAACCTTTAAACTTGCTTCCATAATATCTGCACTTGAGGATAAAAAGATTAAACTTAAAGATACAATAAACACGGGTAATGGCACATTTAAATATTTTAATAGAACTATGCGAGATGTTCATAAAATCAGGAATGGCAAAATCACTGTTAGGGAAGCTTTTGAAAAGTCATCTAATGTTGGAGTATCTAAAATAATATATAATGCCTACAAAAACAATCCAAAAAAATTTATTGAGCATCTATATAAAATGTCACTTGATAAACCTTTATGTCTTGAAATAGCAGGAGAGACAAAACCATATATAATAAATCCAGATGACAAAAAAAACTGGTGTAAGACATCTTTGCCGTGGATGTCGGTAGGTTACGGAGTACAACTTACGCCATTGCAAATACTTACATTTTATAATGCAGTTGCTAATAATGGCAAAATGGTAAAACCTATGTTTGTAAAAGAAATTAAACAAACAGGTAAAATAATAAAAGTTTTTAAGCCTTCTATCATCAATAAATCTATCTGTTCAGAATCAACAATTAAAAAAGCACAGCAACTTCTTGAAGGCGTAGTTGAAAGAGGAACGGCGAGAGCATTAAAAAACTCTATTTATAAGATTGCAGGTAAAACAGGTACAGCAAAAATATCAGAAGGGAAATCGGGATATGGGAAATACTATAATGCAACTTTCGTGGGCTTTTTCCCATCAGATAAACCTAAATACTCATGTATTGTCGTTATTAATAAACCATCAAAAGGCTTATATTACGGCAGCGCTGTAGCTGCTCCTGTTTTTAAAGAAATAGCTGATAAAGTTTATGCTGCTCAACTGTGCATACATCAAAAAGAAAAAAAGAAAAAAAATAACCCTTATATCCCATTAGTTACTGTTGGAAATCGTGAAGACCTAATAACTTTTTATAAAACAATGGGATTCCCAATTGATACAACAAGTTCTTATTCTGATTGGGTGGTAATTTTTGAGAATAAGCACTCAGTAAAATTTGGTACCAGAAAATTTAAAAAAGGAATAATACCTAATGTTAAAGGTATGGATGCAAAAGATGCTATTTATTTATTAGAAAATTTAGGTATGCAAGTAATAATAAAAGGTAGAGGCATAGTTAAAAATCAATCAATATCATCTGGAAATAAAATAATAAAAGGAAGTAAAATTATTCTAAAACTTTCAACTACTTAGTTTATAAATACAAAATTGAAAACTTTAAAAGACATATTATTTAAAACAGCAATTATTAATATTATTGGCTCGACTAATAGAGAAATAAGCTCTGTTTGCTTTGATTCAAGAAAAGTAATACAAAAAAGTCTTTTTGTGGCTGTTAAAGGCACTAAGGTTGATGGTCATAAATTTATCAAACAAGCTATTGACAATGGAGCTGATGCAATTGTATGTGAAACTCTTCCTGAAAATATTAAAAATGAAATTACTTATATCAAGGTAAAGGACAGCAGTTATGTTCTTGGATACATTGCTTCCAATTTTTACGACAATCCCTCATATAAATTAAAATTAATAGGCATTACAGGCACAAATGGAAAAACTACAACAGTGAGTCTTTTGTATGATTTATTTCATTCTTTAGGATACAAACCAGGGCTTTTATCAACAATTCATAATAAAAT
The DNA here is from genome assembly GCA_964395505.1 of uncultured Bacteroidales bacterium. Classification (GTDB taxonomy): domain Bacteria; phylum Bacteroidota; class Bacteroidia; order Bacteroidales; family AUK083; genus AUK083. The sequence continues at coordinate 13,005 of CAYNBX010000010.1, forward strand.
TAATGGTGAAGTACTAAAAACAAATCATACAACTCCTGATGCTGTTAAGATAAATTACCTACTTGGTTTAATGGTCGATAAGGGCTGCACTCATTGCTTTATGGAAGTAAGTTCACACGCAATTGTACAAAACAGAATAGCTGGTCTTAAATTTACAGGAGCAATCTTCTCAAATATCACTCACGAACATCTTGATTATCATAAAACTTTTGAAGAATACATAAAAGCTAAAAAGAAATTTTTTGACAATCTGCCTCCTGATGCTTTTGCACTAAGTAATATTGATGACAAAAACGGAAAAATAATGCTGCAAAACACAAAAGCATCAAAATATACATATAGTTTAAAAAGCACAGCAGATTTCAAAGGGAAAATTATAGAGAATCAGCTTGAAGGTTTAAAATTAAATATTGATGGTAAAGATGTATGGTGTAGATTGGTCGGAAAATTTAATGCTTATAATTTGTTAGCTGTTTATGCAGCTGCTGTTCTTTTAAAGGAAGATAAATCAGAGATATTAACTATTATGAGTAATCTTAAAACTGTTGAAGGTAGATTTGATTATATAAAAAATGATAAAAACATTACTGCAATTGTAGATTATGCCCATACACCTGATGCTTTAAAAAATGTACTGAATACTATTTTAAAATTAAAAAATAAAAAACAAAAAATAATCACAGTATTCGGAGCAGGTGGAGATAGAGATAAACAGAAACGCCCTATTATGGCTAAATTTGCATGCGATAAAAGCGATACAGTAATTTTAACATCTGATAATCCAAGAACTGAAGACCCTAATATTATTATTGAAGATATGAAAAAGGGTATTGAAAAATCACATTTAAAAGATGTACTTATAATTACAAACAGAAAACAAGCTATTAAAACCGCTTATGCAATTGCAAAGCCTGGTGACATTATCTTAGTTGCAGGCAAAGGTCATGAAAAATATCAAGAAATAAATGGAGTTAAATATCCATTTGATGATAAAGAAATTTTAAGAGAAATTCTTTTATAATTATAGATAAGACAAACAATTAAAAATGTTGTATTACTTATTTCATTATTTAGATAAAACTTATAACTTTCCAGGGGCTGGGATGTTTCAATACATTTCATTTCGTGCTGGTTTGGGTGTAATTACTTCATTAATCATCTCAATGATATTTGGCAAAAGTTTGATAAAATATCTAAAGAAAAAGCAGATTGGTGAAACAATAAGAGACTTAGGTTTGGAAGGTCAAAAAGAAAAACAAGGCACACCAACTATGGGTGGTTTGATAATTATTGGAGCAATTATAATTCCTACTTTATTATTTGCTAAATTAGATAATATCTACATAATACTAATTTTAATATCAACCTTATGGCTTGGATTTATAGGCTTTATTGATGATTACATAAAAGTTTTCAAGAAAAATAAAAAAGGCTTAGCAGCTAAATTTAAAATTATAGGTCAGGTAGGACTTGGAATTATTGTGGGAGCGACAATGTATTTCAACAATTCAATTGTAATTAAAGAAAATGTTCCTGAAAAAAAAATATCAATTACAGAAAATAAGACTGTTAATTCTGAAAACGATATTGCTGTTTCTAAAGTTTTTTTTAAAAAAGCCGAAAAATCAACTAAAACCACAATACCTTTTATAAAAAATAATGAATTTGATTATTCTGTATTATTGTCGTGGCTTGGTAAAGGATATAAAAAATATACCTGGTTAGTTTTTATTCCAATAGTTATATTAATTGTAACTGCTATTTCGAACGGGGCAAATATCAATGATGGATTAGATGGGATGGCTGCTGGTAATTCTGCAATTATGGGGACAACCTTAGGAATTTTAGCCTGGGTTTCCGGTAATACGATTTTTGCCAATTATCTAAATATAATGTACATACCAAATATTGGAGAACTAACTATTTATGTGAGTGCATTTGTAGGGGCTTGCATAGGCTTTTTATGGTACAACTCATACCCTGCTCAAGTATTTATGGGTGATACCGGTAGTTTGTCACTCGGAGGTATCATAGCTGTTTTTGCCATAATGATACGCAAAGAACTGTTAATACCTATTTTGTGTGGTACTTTCATTGCAGAAAGTCTATCTGTTATTATTCAAGTGTGGCATTTTAAATATACAAAAAGAAAATATGGAATAGGAAAAAGAGTATTCAAAATGGCACCTTTGCATCATCATTACCAAAAACTTGGCTATCACGAAGCTAAAATTGTACAAAGATTTTTTATTATAGAAATTTTACTTGCAGTCATAACTATTGTAACATTAAAAGTAAGATAAAAATTAAACTTAAAAAATACAGAAACAAAATGACAATACAAGAATTAGCATTACAGGGGAAACATAATATGTATAATTCAATGGCAGCAAGTATTCCATCAAAAATTATTGGGATAAGAAAAGAAACCATTAAACAGAGTCTTTCTGATTTCCAAAATATTGAACATCGTCTTGAATTTGTAGCTAAAGTTCATGGGATTGAATTTATTAATGATTCAAAAGCAACTAATGTTAATTCAACATGGTATGCTCTTGAAAGTATTAACAGACCTACAATATGGATTGCAGGGGGCATAGATAAAGGGAATAATTATGAAAGTTTAAAAGAACTTGTAAAAACAAAAGTCAAGGCAATTATTTGTTTAGGACTTGATAATCATAATATAATTAATGCCTTTAAGGATATTATGGAAATCATTATTGAAGTAAAGACTGCTGATGATGCTGTGAACGCTGCATACAGCCTTGGTGAGCCAAATGATGTTGTGCTTTTGTCGCCTGCATGTGCCAGCTTTGACTTATTTAATAATTATGAAGACAGAGGAAATAAATTTAAAAATGCTGTTAATGAATTGTAACTATGTAATTTTATTCTAAACCATTATGTCTTAATTAATTTTTTTTGTTTAATGATAATATTAATAAAAGAAATTTCAGAAATGTAATAAAATTAAAAAAGTGTCATCTATAATAAAACATATAAAAAGCGATAAAGTAATCTGGTTGGTAGTAATAATACTGGCAATAATTTCTCTTATTTCAGTTTACAGCTCAATTGGTAATCTTGCTTTCAGAAAACAAGCAGGCAATACTGAATATTATCTTTTTAAACACTTAGCAATTCTTATTTCTGGCTTTGTTTTAATGTATTTAACGCAACTTATACCTTTAAATTATTTCTCAAGGTTCTCACAAATAGCCTTGGTAGCTGCTATTTTATTGCTCGCCTATACACTCTATAAAGGAATAATTCTTAACATTGCCCCACGTTGGATAATAATACACAAATTAAATCTGTCATTTCAAAGTTCTGACTTAGCAAAACTTGCCTTGATAATGTATACTGCACGTGCTCTATCAAAAAAACAAAATCTTACAAAAGACTTTAAATCTGCATTTATTAATATAATGCTGCCAATTTTGGTCGTTTGTGGTTTAATTGTTTATGCTGACCTTTCAACAGCAGTCATCTTATTTCTAACCTGCATCATACTATTATTTATCGGGAAATTAGATACAAAATACATAGGTTCAATATTAGGTATAGCAATAGTTACTTTTGCTATTTTTATAACAATATTATATTATTCACCAAATCAAGGACGTTTAGGAACATGGAGAAGTCGTTTAGAACAATATTTTAATGGTGATAGTGAAAATAATTATCAGATAGAGCAATCAAAAATTGCAATTGCTAATGGTGGAATATTAGGTAAATTCCCGGGTAACAACACTCAGAGAAATCTTTTACCTTATTCATATTATGATTTTATTTTTTCAATGATAATAGAACAATTTGGTCTTATAGGAGGTATTTTTATTATTTTACTATATCTTATATTGCTTTACAGAGGCATAAGGATTGTTAGAAAATATCCAAAAAAATTCGGTATTTTTTTAACTATCGGCATTAGCATAAGTTTAATATTTCAGGCTATTTCAAATATGGCAGTTTCAGTTGGACTTATACCTGTAACAGGTCAAACATTACCTTTGGTTAGTATGGGCGGCACTTCAATATGGGTAACGAGCATTGCTATTGGTATGATATTAAACGTTAGCAAAGAGATTGAAAAAAAAACTGAAGAGAACAAAATAAATTATGCAGCAACATAAAATAAAGATAATCATAAGCGGTGGAGGTTCAGGAGGGCATATTTTCCCTGCAATTGCTATTGCTAACGCTTTGAAAAAAAAATATAGCAATATTGAGATCCTTTTTGTTGGAGCTAAAGGCAAAATGGAAATGGAAAAAATACCAGAAGCAGGCTATGCTATTGAAGGTTTATATATTAGCGGTTTACAAAGAAATTTAAGTTTAAAAAATCTCTTATTACCTTTTAAGATTATTATCAGCTTTATGAAAGCAAATAAAATAATAAATAATTTCAAACCTGATATAGCTGTTGGCGTTGGTGGTTATGCTAGTGGACCATTAATTAAAGCAGTAGCAAGAAAAGGAATACCTGTAGTTATTCAGGAACAAAACTCATACCCTGGAATAACAAATAAAATCCTTGCTAAGCATGCAAATAAAATTTTTGTCGCTTATGAAAATATGGAACGTTATTTCCCAAAATCTAAAATATTTATAACTGGAAATCCTATAAGAGAAGATATTATCAACTTAAAAGATAAAAAAGAAAAAGCTTTTGAATATTTTGGTTTATCACAAAATAAAAAAACAATATTAATCATAGGCGGCAGTCAGGGAGCAAAAACAATAAATGAAAGTATATATAAAAATCTAAATTTGTTTAATGACAACAATTTACAATTAATATGGCAAACAGGCAAGTTGTATTATGATACAGCTAAAAAAACAGTTAAAAATTTTGAAGATAGGGGTATTAAAGTTTATGAATTTATTACAAGGATGGATTATGCTTATTCTGCTGCAGATTTGATTGTCTCTCGTGCAGGTGCTATTGCTATATCCGAAATATGTGCAGTAAAGAAACCTGCAATATTTATTCCATTACCAACTGCTGCAGAAGACCATCAAACTAAAAATGCAATGGCTTTAGTAAATAAAAATGCTGCTGTTTTAATAACAGATTATGAGGCAAGAAAAAAATTGGGAAACGAAATAATTGATTTAATAAATAATAAAAATCAACTATTAAGATTAAAAAGAAATATTGGTGAAATGGCTTTTACTAATTCTGCTGATATTATTGCAGATGAAATTTTAAAACTGGTTTGACATCTAAAACTGAAAAATTGATAAGATGAAACATCCATGACCAAAGGGATTTTAGATTTAAGATTTAATTTGGACAAAC
>CAYNBX010000011.1:0-17751 GCA_964395505.1 uncultured Bacteroidales bacterium
CCTCGAACTCGAACATTCTGAATCAAACACTGACTTTATAGACGGACACTAATTAGTAAAATAATTCAGCCTTATCCACTTGTTCTACTATATTTGGTCATAAAATAAAAAGACACTGCTGCTAATAAGAAATAAAGTGAAATTTCAGAATTCAAACCTTTTTGAGAAAGTAAAAAAATAATTTGATAAATACTAATTACAAAAACCAATAAAAAGCCAAAAATGTAAAAAACCGATTTTCTAATAACAAGCAATAATATGCTTAAACCAAAAAATGCTATTATTATTAAGATTTTTACTAATGTGTTCCAAAACTCAATATCAATGTTTACGCTTTTTGTAAGGTTGTAAAAAAAAGGTAGTAAAAAAATTATAACGGCAATTTTTAATAGCCATAAGATAAAAATTGATAAAGGGTTTTTTGAACTCATTATAGAGCTTATTATAAAAATTTGTTTAAAAAAGTTAAAAGTAAAATATTTTATATAGTAAAAAAAACAGTTTTGTTCATTTGAATTAAAAATCTCTAAATCCGATAATATGTCTAACTTCTTTAATAGTTTTTGAAGCACTTTGGTGGGCTTTTTCAGCGCCTTGTTTTACAATTTTTCTCAGATAATCATCATCAGCAGATAACTCAAGAATCTTATCACGTAAAGGAGCTGTAAATTTTATAATATCTTCAGCAAGTTGTTTTTTCATATCTCCATATTTTATCTTGCGATTATTATAAAGCTCATCGAAATAAATAACAGTATCAGGTGTTGAAACAGCTTTCATTATTGCAAATAAATTTTCAACAGCAATAGATTTTTTTTGATTTGTTTTTGTTGGTCCGGCATCAGTAACAGCTTTCATAACTTTTTTTCTGATAGTATCAGGGCCATCAGATAGGAAAATAGCATTATTGGCACCTTCTGATTTCCCCATTTTACCACTTCCGTCTAAGCCTGGAATTTTAATTAGATTTTCCCCAAAATTATAAGCAACAGGTTCAGGGAAATAATCAGTTTTATACATTCTGTTGAAACGTTTAGCAAAAGTTCTGGTCATTTCAAGATGCTGTTCCTGATCTTTGCCAACAGGTACTTTATTTGCCTTATGAATAATAATATCAGCAGCCATCAGGGTTGGGTAAGTGAGTAAACCAGCATTTACATTATCAGGTTGTTTTCTGATTTTATCTTTGAAAGAAGCAGATCTTTGCAGTTCACCTAAATAAGCATTCATATTTAAAAGCAAATACAATTCTGCTGTCTCCGGTAAGTCGCTTTGAATATATATTGTTGCAATATCAGGGTCTAACCCTGAAGCAAGGTAGTCAATCAATACTTTTTTAACATTACCATGTAAATCTTCAGGCACAGGATGCGTTGTTAATGAATGATAATCAGCAATAAAGAAAAAACATTCGTTTTCTTTTTGCATTTTAACAAAGTTTCTCAAGGCACCAAAGTAATTGCCAAGATGTAAATTCCCTGTTGGTCTTATTCCACTTACTACTCTTTCCATAGTTGCGAAAGTATAAAAAATATTTAAAATGTAATAATAATTTGTAAGTAAGTTATTTTTTGGAAATTTTCAATATCTCAGATTTTTATTTCGTCATTATTTTTATTAAAAAAGTGATATTCAAGAAATTGATAAGAATTGTTTTTTTGAATTTTTATCCATTTTTTAAATTTAAAAAACCATTTTAATTGAATTGAGAATAAACCTTTTGTCAAATAAGCATAAATATAAGGATGGACAATGATTTTTAAATGGCGTTCATTTTGGTCGTAGATGAGATATTTTGTATTATTTTCTAATTCATCAATCAAGATGATGCTGGGTTTTATCTTGCCAGTACCGCCGCATAAAGGGCATTTTTCAAGTACTTCTATATTAGTTTCGGGTCTAACACGCTGACGAGTAATTTGTATCAATCCAAATCTATTAACAGGTAGTATCGTATGTTTGGCCCTATCTTTCTCCATTTCATCTTTCATCTTTTGATATAATGCTCTACGATTACTTGCCTGATGCATATCAATAAAATCAATAACAATAATGCCTCCCATATCACGCAACCTTAATTGACGTGCTACTTCTTTGGCTGCTTCAAGATTTACTTCAAGAGCATTAACTTCCTGGTCTTTTTCAGAATCAACGTGATGTCCACTGTTAACATCTATTACATGTAAAGCTTCGGTATGCTCTATAATCAAATAAACTCCACTTCTTATAGTAACTGTTTTGCCGAAAGAACTCTTTATTTGTTTTTCTATACCAAAACTCTCAAAAATAGGTTTTTTGCCTTTATATAACTTTACAATATCAGTTTTATCAGAAGCAAATGAATTAATAAATTTTTTTATTTCGTCAAATAATATAGAATCATTAACATAAATATTATTAAAAGATTTGTTAAGAAGGTCTCTAAGAATGGCAGACGTGCGGGGTAATTCACTAACAATTTTTTGAGGAGCTTTTGCATTTGAAAGTATTTTTACAGAGTTTTCCCATTTTTGAAGTAATTTTTTCAAATCAGCATCCAGGTCAGCAACTAATTTATATTCAGCAACAGTTCTGATAATAACGCCAAAATTTTTGGGTTTAATACTTTTAATAAGGCTTCTCAATCTAGTTCTTTCATCAATATTTTTGATTTTTTGAGATATAGAGATTCTGTTAGAAAAGGGGATAAGGACAAGGTATCTTCCGGCGAATGATATTTCTGAAGAAACTCTTGGTCCTTTAGAAGATATTGGCTCTTTTACTATTTGGATAATGATTTGCTGGTTAGGACTAAGTATATTTGATATTATTCCTGTTTTTTCAATATCCTTTTCAAGTTCAAAATTTTTTAATGAAAATTGAGTGGCTTTTTGGGAAAGTACAAGATTAGTAAATTTATTTAAAGATTTTATTTGTGGGCCTAAATCAAGATAATGTAAAAAGGCATCCTTCTTGTAGCCAACATCCACAAATGCTGCATTTAGTCCTGGCATAATCTTTTTTATTCTGCCAAGATATATATCTCCAACAGAAAAAGTATTATTGTTTTTTTCTTTATGTAGTTCAACGAGAGATTCATCTTCTAACAAAGCAATATCTACTTCTGAAGAGCGTAAATCGATAATTAATTCTTTATTCAAAATGAAATATTTTAAACTTGAATAATTACCATTGATGTTTTTTTCAATGATAATAAGAAATTAAATAAGGGAAAATGATTTTTCCTTATTTCTTAAAAACAGGAAGTTCTGTTGATTTATTATATGGAAATAAAAAATATTACATAATGCCTTACCTTGACATTATGTAATAAGAATATTATTAAAAAGAAATAAATATTATTTCTTTTTATGTCTATTTTTTCTTAAGCGTTTTTTTCGCTTATGTGTAGACATTTTATGTCTTTTCCTTTTTTTTCCGCTTGGCATAATTTATTATTTAATTATTTTACCTTGTTTTTTACTTCATCATTAAAAACCTTTGCAGGTTTGAATGAAGGAATATTATGAGCAGGAATAATAATAGTTGTATTTTTTGAGATGTTTCTTCCTGTTTTTTCGGCACGTTTTTTAATAATAAAACTACCAAAACCTCTTAAATAAACATTTTCCCCACTAATTAAAGAATCTTTAACTGTTTCCATAAATGCTTCAATTGTTGCCTGAACAGCTACTTTTTCTATTCCTGTTTTTTTAGCAATTTTTGCTACAATTTCTGCTTTTGTCATTTTTTTATCTTTTTAAATTTTAATTAAAATTTATTAAATTGACTGCAAAGATAAATTTATTTTAATCCAAATTGAAAAATTAATAATATTTTTTTTCTAAATCTCTATAAATAAATTTGTTTTGCTAATCTTCAAATTTATAAAGTATGTAAAATTAAAAAAAACCTGTATAATGTTTAAGATTTTTAAACAAACTTTAATTTTTGTTAGTATTAACAAAAGATACTAGTTATAAACAAAAAAAATTTATACTTTAATAAAAAAGTCAACCATATTCAGGCATTGTCAATAACAAGATATAAACAGGGGATTAGAAATTTAAATGTATATTGTGGACTCCAAATTTTATTAACTATTTAACAATGCAGCAATTTAGTAATTCAACGATTTAAAATAAATTAATATCAAAACTTTTTGATTCTTAATAATAGCAAATTATATGGTGTTTTCATTCAAATATTAAATATTATTTATTTTTTTTTAAATCTTTATAAAAAGCTAATTTTTTTTATTTGTTTTTATTTTTATGAAATATTTTTTTACATTTGTAATAACTAATTTAATTTATTAATTATAAAATTTATTTATCATGACAGGTATTAACAAAGTTATTTTAATTGGTAATTTGGGGAAAGACCCACAAATTTTAACTTTTGATAATGGAGTAAAAAAAGCTTCTTTTTCATTAGCAACTGGTGAAAGTTATAAAAACAAAGATGGGAACAGAGTTGATAAAACAGAATGGCATAATATAGTATTATGGCGGGGATTAGCTGAGGTTGCAGAAAAGTATTTAAAAAAAGGTAAACAAATATACTTAGAAGGTAAAATAAGAAATCGTTCTTGGGAAGATAATGATGGTAACAAAAGATATACAACTGAGATTGTAGGAGATAAATTAATTATGTTAGGACTTAAGAGCGATCAACAAAACACAAATTATAATAATGTTGAAAAAGGGATTACAGACGTTGCTGAATCTGAAACACCTGAAGATGATCTGCCTTTTTAACGTCTTCCTTATATAATACTCATTAGTTAATGAGTTTATGTATGCTTACAAAATTTTATTTTATACCTAAGTTGAGCGATTCTTAAAAAGAATCGCTCAATCTGTTTCATGGTAATTTGTTTTTATTATCTAACAAAAAGTATTTTTTAAGTTTTATTATATTTGTTTGGTTTTTAAAATTAGAATATTGAATAGTTTTTTATTTTTGACACACCCACTTATTTTCTTATTTGTATAGCTTAGATAAAAATATATTTCATTATTACGTGATTTTTCATTAAATTTGTAATTTTATAGGTAGGATCCTATTTTTTGTAATTTAATTTTTTAAATTTTGGAAGATCCTTGCATTTCTTCACATTTATCAGTAGTTTTTTTAATAGTAAATTCTGTTTTAAAACCTTTTTCTTTTAGTGCAGTAATAGGTTTAATAATAATGATAGTCTTACTGGCATTTTCTGCAATGATATCTGGTTCAGAAATAGCCTTTTTTTCCTTAAATCCATCTCAACTTAATAAAATAAAAACAAAGTTTACTAAAAATAATAAACTTATAATTCATTTGCTTAAAGCACCAAAGCGTTTACTTGCGACAATATTAATATCTAACAATTTTGTAAATGTTGCAATAGTTATACTTTCAACTTATATTACTTATAAATTATTTGATTTTGATGGTTTCGTAATTTTGGGTTTTATTATACAAGTTGTTATTGTTACATCTTTGATTTTATTATTAGGTGAAATAATGCCTAAAATATATGCTGTTCAAAATGCTGTGAAGTTTGCTACTTTTATGGCTAAACCTCTACAAATCTTGTCTAAAATTTTTTATCCATTATCTTCCTTATTGATTAATTCAACTTCAATAATTGACAAACGTATTAGCAGGAAAGAGCACGACATTTCTATGAGTGAGCTATCAAAAGCAATAGAAATTACTTCAGATAGAAATACTCCTGAGGAAGAAAAGAAAATTCTAAAAGGTATTGTAAAATTTGGTGATATAGAGGTGAAGGAAATTATGAAATCGAGGATTGATATTACTGCTGTTCAATATAGGCTGAATTTTCATAAATTACTTGACATTATCCTTAAATCAGGTTATTCAAGGATTCCTGCTTATAAAAATAACATTGATAATATTATAGGCATCCTTTATATAAAAGATTTGCTGCCTTATCTTAATAAAGATAAGAATTTTAACTGGGAATCTTTGCTAAGACCGGCTTTCTTTGTTCCTGAAAATAAAAAGATAAACGATTTGTTAAAAGAATTTCAGGTGAAAAAAATACATCTTGCTATTGTTGTTGATGAATATGGTGGAACATCAGGTATAGTTACACTTGAGGATATTCTTGAGGAAATAGTTGGTGAAATAAGTGATGAGTTTGACAGCAAAGGGGACGAAATTATTTATTCTAAAATTGATGATAATAATTATCTCTTTGAAGGTAAAACATTAATAAATGACTTTTGTAAGATTTTAGAAATTGAAGATGACATTTTTAATAACGTTAAAGGAGAATCAGATACACTTGCAGGTCTTATTCTCGAAATGACAGGAAAAATTCCCGAGAAGGAAGAAAGCATTACTTTTATGAATTTCATATTTAAAATACAAGAAGTTGATAAACGTCGTATCAAAAGTATTAGAGTTACTATTAAAAATTAATCAAAAAATAAAAATTTGTGATTTAGACAATCAAAAATACATTATCTTATCAATAACATAATGAATAAAAATAATTTTCCTATTTGCATAAAACATCTCTTAAGAACAAGCCTATTTATAAAATTGTTCAGGATTACTTTTATATTTACTGATTTAATTATCTTAGTATTTTTAACATCTTGTAACAATGATTATGTCCCAAAACCAAGAGGTTACTTCAGAATTGACCTGCCTAAAAAAAATTATACAACTTTAGATTCAATCTTCCCATATAATTTTGAATATTCTGTTTATTCAAAAATAGTTCATGACAAATATGCTCCTAAAAAGCCATATTGGATAAATATTGAATATCCAAAGTTTAAAGGTAATTTGCATATAAGTTATAAAACTATAAATGGTAACTTAACACAATATCTTGAAGATGCAAGAAATTTAGCTTTTAAACATATTCCTAAAGCTAATGAAATAGAAGAGCATGTTATTTTACGACCAAAAGCTAATGTCTATGGGTTGATATATGATATAAAAGGTACAGCTGCTGCTTCGCCTTATCAGTTTTATTTAACTGACAGTACAAAAAATTTTTTTAGAGGTGCTTTATATTTTAATATTAAACCTAATAATGATTCTTTAGCTCCTGTTATTGATTATATTGAACAGGATATCAATCATTTGATAAGAACTTTTAAATGGAAAAATAAGTAATTTATTGAACTTTCTTTTTCTTATTATTAAGTTTATATATATTTTTTTATAATTTTGGGGCTTAAAAAATAATCACGGAATGTAAACTGTTTTTTAATAATAAAAGAAAGGAGGTCTTATGATAGAAACCATTAAAATAGGAACGCTTAAGTGGCATCACCTTCTCAACCCAACTGAAAAAGATCTTCAATATTTAAAAGATAATTTTCATTTCCATCCTCTTGATATTGAGGACTGCAAGAGCAAAAATCAAAGGCCTAAAATTGATGTTTACGATGATTATTTTTTTATAATCTTACATTTCCCTTATTTTGATAAAGCAAATAGATTTTTAAGAACCAAAGAAGTTAAAATTTTTTGGGGTGAAGATTATATTATTACAATAGGTAAATCCCATTGGGTTGTTAATGAACTGTTCAGTTCCACTAAAAAAAAGTTCGACAGAAATGAAGACCTTTTAATAGGAACAAGTGATGCCTTGCTATATAAAATTCTTGAAAAACTTTTGATAGATTCACTTTCCTTGATCAAAAAAATTGGTAATGAGGTGGATTTTATTAGTAGTGATTTGTTTAGTAGAAGCGCAGAAAAAATCATTGAACATATTTCCATAACAAGAAAAAATATTATCTTACTTGACACAATTTACAAACCACAACTTCGTCTTTTTAATAAATTTGAATCAGGAGAAATTAAAGGTTATGCTGAAAATATGGAAGATTATTGGGGTAATATCCTTGATTATTATCAAAAAATATGGGATATGACAGAAGATTACGAAGAACTGATTGAAGGTTTATCAAAAACTTTTGACTCTCTGCAAACTAACAGAACTAATGAAATAATGAAGGTACTTACATTAATTTCTTCTATTTTGCTGCCTTTAACGTTTATTACAGGACTTTATGGTATGAATATTGGTTTGCCTTTCCAACACGATGCTAATTCTTTTTGGTTAATTATCATATCTATGGCAGTTATTGCTCTTGCCATGTTTGTTTATTTTAAAATAAGAAAGTGGTTGTAATTTTGATATCATAATTATTATTTAATGCTCAATTTTTTTTATAATTATATATATTTTTATTATGTTATCTTATTAACCCGCTTCATTTATAAAAATAGTTGAATTGCAAGAATATCACAGGATACTATCCAATGATATAAATGTGTATAATGATAAAGATAAAAAGCGGATAACCCAATATACCAATATATAAATCACACAAAATGCAATGAGGATAAAAATGAGGACAAATTTATAGGTATAGGATAATCATGGTAAATTTATTAATTTTCAAGTCTAATGCTCTGAGTTAAAAAAAATTTACTACAAAACCAGACTTAAAGTTAAAAAATTGTTATAAAGTAATAATCAAAGAAATTAGAATTGTTATATATAACCTTATATGCGCAAACTAAATCTTAAGCAAAGCCGAACCTAAAGACATTGTTGGGAAAGCTCGCTCTGACATTCTCTTCGTAACAAGGGCAACGCCTGCGATGCTCTTCCCTGGGCTGCGTCAACACTGACGCACATTTCAACTTTTCGCTGCGAAGTAATTTGCGGATTTAAGGTATAATTAAAACTTCATTTTTTATGCAGAAATTTAAAAATATTATAAAATGAGACCAAAAACTTTTTTAATGATAATTATATTCTCAATGAGCAGCTTTATTTTAAAAGCACAAAGATTTAAGGGAGGTTTTATTGGAGGCATGACAGCTACACAGGTTGCAGGTGATACTTACTCTGGATATGATAAAGCTGGTTTGTTTGGAGGTTGTTTTGTAAATCTTCCCTTTCACAAAAAGACAGGTATTAAAAAAGATAGTATAGTTATTCATACCAACGATAAAAAGAAAATTGATACTTTATTCTTTGATCATTGGACAGTTCAGATGGAACTGGATTATATACAAAAAGGCAGCCGTAAAAACCCAAATGAAAATAACAATTTTACTTCTTACAGGTTGAGACTTAATTACGTAGAAATACCTATTCTTGTAAAATACATTTTATCTGATAAGTGGGCTTTTGAAGCTGGCCCCGCTTATGGTGTTCTTGTTCATTATAAAGAAGAAACTAATTATATTCCTATTATTGGTAAAGCTTTTAAAAAAAATGCCCTGAGCGCAATTATAGGTGTATATTATTCTATAACTAATAGATTAAAAATAAATATTCGTACTTCTAATTCAATATTGCCAGTCAGGGAACATTCATCAGGAGCTAAACGCTTTTTTAACAGAGGACAATATAATGATGATTTGTGTTTTTCTTTACATTATCAGTTTAGATAATTTATTTCTCATTTAAAAACCTGATATTATTTTTTAACTTATTGAATTTAGCTCTTTTAACAGCAGTTTTTTTAAATAACTCTTTATAAACTTCTTCTGTAATTTCTTCCCAGTCATTTTTGTTCATTTTTAATAAATCTGGCTCTGGTAAAAATGCAGGCTCATTATTTACAATAGAAAAATTGTTCCACGGGCATACATCCTGACAGATATCACAGCCGAAAATCCAGTTTTTATATTTGTTCTTAAATTCATCAGGTATTTTGTCTTTTAATTCAATTGTAAGATAAGAAATACATTTATTTGCGTCAATAACGCGTGCTTCTGTTATTGCTTCAGTAGGGCAAGCATCAATGCACAAATGACAATTGGCGCAATAATCCCTTTTCAAAGGATTATCATAATCAAGGTCTAAGTCAGTTATAAGTTCACTGATAAAAAAGAATGAACCGTTTTTTTTATTGATAAGATTAGCATTTTTCCCTATCCATCCCAGTCCGCTTTTTACAGCCCAGGCTCTCTCTAAAATTGGAGCTGAATCAACAAAGTATCTGATATTAACTTTGCCTATATTTTCATAAATGAATTTTGTTAGTTTTTTTAATTTGTTTTTAATGACAAAGTGATAATCTTGACCATAAGCATATTTTGAAATTTTATAATAAGAAGATTTTTGCTGAGTTTGTTGAGGAAAATAATTCATTAAAAGAGAAATTATAGATTTTGCATCATCAACTAATAATCGAGGGTTTAAACGTTTGTCATAATAATTTTCCATATATTTCATTTTCCCATTCTTATTATCTTTCAGCCATTTTTCAAGATGAGGAGCTTGTTCTTTTAAAAAATCTGCCTTTGAAATGCCGCAAAAAGAAAAACCTATCTCTTTTGCTTTTGATTTAATAAGATGAGTATATTTTTCTTTCAAGTTTTGTGATATGCTCATTTCTTAAGGGATATAAAAGGTTTACTTGCTTTTGGATAATATTGCAGAAGTGCTTAACATAAAATAAATAATTTCAATTAAATAAATTTATTTGATTGGGATATTTAATTTTCTTGAGATGTTTATATGCTAAATCTGTTGCTTGTCTTCCTCTTAATGTTCTCATTAAATATCCTTCTTGTATCAAAAAAGGTTCGTAAACTTCTTCAATAGTTCCAGGGTCTTCACTGACAGCAGTAGCTATTGTGGTTAATCCAACAGGACCGCCTTTGAATTTATCTATTATTGTAGAGAGTATTTTATTATCCATCTCATCCAGTCCATTTTTATCGATATTTAAAGCTGAGAGAGCATATTGGGAAATTTTTAGGTTTATTGAGCCATTTCCTTTTATCTGAGCAAAATCCCGTATTCTTCTTAACAAAAGGTTTGCAATTCTTGGAGTACCTCTGCTGCGGCGTGCTATTTCTTTTGAAGCTTCTTTGTTTATAGCAACATTAAGAATACGTGCAGAACGATTAATAATTTTGTTTAAAGTATCAGGTTCATAATATGATAAGCGTGAATTAATACCGAATCTTGAGCGTAAGGGAGCTGTCAGCAAACCAGACCGTGTAGTTGCACCAATCAAAGTAAAAGGCTTAAGATTTATCTGAATACTTCTTGCATTTGGACCAGTTTCTATCATTATATCTATCTTAAAATCTTCCATAGCTGAATAAAGGTATTCTTCTACCACAGGACTTAAGCGGTGTATTTCATCAATAAAAAGTATATCATTTTTTTCAAGATTAGTCAACAGTCCAGCAAGATCACCAGGTTTGTCAATTACAGGTCCAGAAGATGATTTTATATTCACCCCCAATTCATTTGCAATAATATGCGATAAAGTTGTTTTCCCTAATCCTGGAGGACCATGCAATAAAACATGATCTAAAGATTCACCTCTTTGTTTTGCAGCTTCTACAAAAATTTTAAGATTTTCTACAACTTTCTTTTGTCCTTCAAAACTTTTAAAATCAGTTGGACGCAAAGTTTCTTCTACTTCTATATCTGTATGACTTAGACGTTTTTTGCTCGGATCAAGATTAGTATTCATTTTATTTATTTTTAAAAACCTTTAAATCAACGCAAATTTAATAAAATATAATAGTCTTTTCATATTTCTTAAAAATAACAAATAATAAAATTCAAATATTTCTATTATTTATAAAAATATTTGTTAATTTAGCTAATTAAAATTATGTTAAAGTATTTGATAAATATTTAGGAATATGAAAACGATAATTGCAGCTATAGATTTTTCAAAAAGTTCAATTCATGCACTTGAATATGCAATAAATATTGCAAATAAGATCGGCTTTGATATTATTATGGTATGGGTAGATAAACAAAGTAGTTCTGAAAAGGTATTTCCTAATACGCGAAATGAATATAGAAATGAAGCAAAAAGGAATTTCAAAGAGCTTATAAATAAATACAAAGGGGTTTTAATAAAAGGAAAATTAAGCTATAAGTTAAGAAAAGGGAAAGTTTATAATGAAATTGCCAATCAGGCTAAAGATGTAAATGCCGAGCTAATTGTTACAGGTGCTCATGGAATATCAGGTTTTGAACAATACTGGATAGGAAGCAATGCTAATAGAATTGTAACTTATGCCCCTTGTCCTGTAATTACTGTAAAATATGGATATAATCTGAAAAGTAATATTGATAAAATAGTTTTGCCAATTGATAATACTGCTGAAACACTTCAAAAACTTCCTTTTACATCTAAAATTGCTAAATATTTTAATTCCGAAATTCATATTCTTGTCTTATATTCAACTTCTGTAAAAGCTGTTAAAAGAAGAGTAGATAATTATTCAAAACAAGTAGTTAAACTTCTTGAAGAACAAAATATTAAGTATCATATTGAATCTATGGAAACAGAAAATGTTACTAACTCAGCCATTGAATTTACTGAAAAAGTTAATGCTGATTTGATTTCTATTATGACAGAACAAGGAAGTTCTGCTGCCAATATTTTATTAGGACCTTCTGCACAACAAATGGTTAATAACTCACCTGTTCCTGTTTTAACCATTCATGCAAAAGAATTTACTTATGAATAAAAGTAAAAACATGAAATATTTTAAGTTGCTTTTAGTATTGATATTTATTAATACCTTTCTCGTTTGTAAAGCCCAGATACATGATGCAAGGCAAGGAAAAGTTAAAATAATACAAGATAACAGAATTGATACACTTATTGAAAAACACTTTTTTTTGAACAAGAAGTTTCAATATATTGAGGGATGGCGTATTCAAATATTTTTTGACTCTGGCAATAATTCAAAAAAAAAGGCAATTGAAACAGCCCATAAATTTCTTCAAAAATATAAGGGAATTAATGCTTACATTTCATTTAAAGAGCCTTATTATAAAGTAAGAGTAGGTGATTTCAGAACACGTATGGATGCACAAGGTTTTCTTAAGAAAATAATCTATGATTACCCAAATGCTATTTATGTGAAAGAAGATAAGATAAACTTTCCTAAATTGAATTAAGCAGATGTATAAATAAATTATTTTATTATGAATAATAAGGAAATTATTGTAGGAGTTGATTTTTCAGAATGTTCAATTAATGCACTAGAACATGCAATTACTATTGCAAATAAGTCAAATTCAGATATTTTAATGGTTTGGGTTAATAAACCTGATAATACAAAAGCAATATTTTTAATTGACCCTGATAAAATTAAAGATGTTGTAAAAAAACAATTTGAAAAGTTGATTGATAAATATCAACCTGAATTAGAAAATACTAAGTTATCATATATTATTAGGGAAGGGAAAGTATATAAAGAGATTGTAAATCAAGCAAATGAAAATAAATCTTTCTTAATTGTTGTGGGTACTCATGGCTCCTCAGGTTTCGAAGAGTTCTGGATTGGTAGTGATGCTAATAGAATAGTTAATGCTGCTGTTTGCCCGGTTATTACTATAAGATTATCCATTGACGTTCATAAATCACTTAAAAAAATTGTTCTACCTATAGATAAAACCCTTGATACTCGACAAAAAGTACCTTTTACTGCTTTATTAGCAAAATATTTTGATGCAGAAATATATATCCTTTCTTTGTATAATACTCATGTTAAAAGCATTAGAGATATTATTGATAGTTATGCAGCACAGGTTGCTAAGTATTTAGATGAAAAGGAGGTTAATTATCGTTTAGATTCTATTGAAGCTAATAATATTACAGATTCAACCATTGAATATGCAAAAAAAATTGACGCTAATTTAATATCAATAATGGATGAACAGGAAAGAACTACAGCTAATATTTTACTTGGTTCTTATGCTCAACAAATGATAAACCATTCTCCTATTCCTGTTTTATGTATTCACGCTAAAGAATTGATGAGACTTGGAACCAGATAATACTGCCTAAAATTTCTTGTTACTACTCCTTAATTTTTAAATAAAACAAAAAAACCTCAATGTTAATTCATTGAGGTTTTTTTATATGGGAAAAAGGAAGTTAATTTCTGTTAATATCATTCAAATCTTCAAAAGCAATTTTCAATCTCTCAACCATTGATCGTTCCCCTGCTCTCAAGAATTTTCTTGGGTCATAGTATTTTTTATTAGGTTTATCTTGACCTTCGGGATTTCCTATTTGAGTTTGCAAATATGCCTCATTTTTTTTGTAATAATCCATTACTCCTTTCCATGTAGCCCATTGTGTATCAGTGTCAATATTCATTTTTATAACTCCGTAGCTAATAGCTTCTCTAATATCTTTACGACTTGAGCCAGAACCACCATGAAATACAAGATTTACAGGTTTTGGCTCAGTATTAAACTTTTTCTCAATATATTTTTGAGAGTTGTAAAGAATTATTGGGGTTAATTTAACATTGCCAGGTTTATAAACACCGTGGACATTTCCAAAAGAAGCTGCAATTGTAAACCTATTACTGATTTTTTTTAATTCTTCATAAGCAAAAGCAACATCTTCAGGTTGCGTATAAAGTCTGGAGTTTGATATACCTGTATTATCCACTCCATCTTCCTCGCCGCCAGTACATCCTAATTCTATTTCGAGAGTCATCCCTATTTTATCCATCCGCTTTAAGTATCTTTTTGAGATTTCTATGTTTTCTTTTAAAGGCTCCACTGATAAATCTATCATGTGAGAACTAAATAATGGTTTCCCATATTTTTTATAGTAATCTTCACCATAATCTAACAAACCATCAATCCAGGGAAGTAATGATTTTTTACAATGATCTGTATGTACAATTACAGCAACACCATAAGATTCAGCCAATTGTTCTATTTGTTTTGCTCCTGTTATAGCTCCTAATATAGAGGCTTTTTGTGCATCATTCGATAATCCTTTTCCTGCAAAAAACGATGCCCCCCCATTCGAAAATTGAATTATTATTGGAGAATTAACTTCTTTGGCTGCTTCTAAGGCTGCATTAACTGAATCACTGCCTACAACATTTACTGCTGGTAATGCAAAATTATTAGCCTTTGCAATTCTGAAAATCTCTTGTACACCATCTCCTGTTACAATTCCAGGTTTAACTTTATCTAATATTTTTTCTGACATAATTTTATTGTTTTTAATGAATTATAATTTTAAAATAATTATCAAAAGTAAACATTTAATTTGTTTTCGATTATAAAGTATATTAAAAATAAATTTTAATACATTAGTACCTTTTTAAAATCATATATAGTATTCACAAGAAAACTCTGTAATTTGCTCCATTATTGATAGTAGAGTAAGTAAGAGGAGTTTCATCACAAACCTCTCACAGAACCGTAATTTAACCTCTCTACTCATACGGTAAACTCACTTTTCCATAATCCCCCTGCCTATTGGTTTGCTTACAATATACATAGAACTGATTAATAATAATGTTATTATCCAGAGCTTTATTTATTCCGTTTCGCTACGCTTCTCTTAATAAATAAAGCTCTGGATGCTGGTATATTTTTGATGAATATTAGTGGTATACTTTTAATGGGTTAAAACTTTGCATTAAAAAAACAAAGATAATTATGAGTCTTTGTTTCAATTAAAATTTCTGATAAATAAGGAACTATGAATATTTTTAAGTTTAGAACTTCGATTACCTTCTCCCCTGCTGAATATATCAATGAAATTATAAATAAAATAAAGTATCGCTTTAGTCAGGTATAACCCTGATCAATCCAGATAATAAATTATTCTTGTTTTGCATAGTAAAATACTAAATATTCTAAATCTAAATTAATCTTTGGGCGATTCTTTCTAATAATTGTTCAATTTGGGTCATAATAATTTTATATTCAATATCTTAATTTTTTTATTCATAAATATTTCATTATTCATTATACATTTTTACTTTTGTGGCTGTTATGGAAAATCCAAAACTGTTAAAGAAATTTATTATTTGGAGTATAAGGCACATCAAACAGCGACATTTTATTTTAATATTAAGTTTTCTTATTGGAATTTTGAGTGGTTTAGCTGCTGTTATACTTAAAAATATCTTACATTATACAACTTATTTTTTAACCAGTGGCTTTGATATTGAAAATGAAAGTTATTTCTTATTGCTTTATCCCATTTTAGGTCTTTTGCTTACTGTTGTTTTTGTAAAGTTGTTTGTAAAGGATGATATTGGACATGGGGTTTCCAAGGTACTCTATTCTATTTCCAAAAAAAATAGTATTATAAAGCGACATAATAACTGGTCTTCAATTTTAGCAAGCGCATTAACCATAAGTTTTGGAGGTTCAGTAGGTTCTGAAGCACCAATTGTTCTTACTGGAGCTTCACTTGGGTCAAATATAGGTCGTTTATTCCATCTTAACTATAAAACAATTACTTTATTGGTTGGTTGTGGAGCCTCTGGAGCTATTGCAGGTATTTTTAAAGCTCCTATTGCAGGTTTTGTTTTTACAATAGAGATTTTGATGTTAGATTTAACAATGACCTCACTTGTCCCACTTTTAATATCAGCAGTTACTGCAGCCATTGTTGCTTATTTTTTAATGGGTGCAGGCACAATATTTCCTAATGCAAATATAGATCCTTTTGTTTTGTCAAATATCCCTTATTATATTATATTGGGTGTTATTTCAGGTTTTGTCTCTTTGTATGTTACCAAAGGTTCAATGTATATCGAATCAAAAATTCATAAAATTGAAAATGTTTATAAAAGAATAGCAGTAGGAGGCATAATACTTGGAGTATTAATTTTTATTTTCCCCCCATTATACGGAGAAGGTTATGAAACTTTGAAAGTAATTTTAAGTGGTGATTATTCAGGATTAGTAAACAATAGTTTATTTTATTCAATAAAAGATAATAATTATCTTTTAATTATTTATCTTTTGTTGATATTATTTTTTAAAGTAATTGCCATGGCAGTTACAAATGGAGCTGGGGGTGTAGGGGGTGTTTTTGCGCCTACTTTATTTATGGGTGGAGTAACAGGATTTGTTGCTGCTCGTATTATTAATACAACTTCCTTGTTAAATATTTCTGAAAGTAATTTTGCTTTAGTAGGAATGGGTGGCCTTATGGCTGGCGTTATGCATGCTCCTCTTACTGGCATTTTTTTGATTGCAGAAATTACTGGTGGATATGGTTTACTTATACCTTTAATAATTACTGCAACAATATCTTATTTGACTATAATGCTGTTTGAACCTCATTCTATTTATACTAAACGACTTGCTCAACGTGGTGAATTGATGACACACGACAAAGATAAAGCAGTGCTCTCATTAATGAAAGTAGATAAACTTATTGAAACAAACTTTAATACTATTAAAACTGATGCAACATTAGGTGAATTAGTCAAAGTAATTTCAAAATCCCAGCGTAATGTATTTCCTGTTGTTGATGATGAAAATAATTTCCATGGTCTTGTTTTTATTAATGATATTCGTAATATTGTTTTTAAAACAGAAATGTATGATACAACTTATGTTCGGGATTTAATGTTTATGCCTGATACTTATGTTACTCCTGATGAATCAATGGAAGATGTAGCAAAGAAATTTAGTAAAACCGGTAAGTACAATATACCTGTATTAAAAGATGGAAAATATATTGGTTTCGTTTCCCGTGCAAAAGTGTTTTCTTCTTATCGTAACCTGTTAAAGGATTTTTCAGAAGATTAACAATATTTTTTGTTCAGTATTTCATAAGTGTAATAAGGGAATGTTTAAAAATTATGAACTATTAAGATTTAGATAAAAAATATTAATTATGAATTTAAAAAAACTTTCCATTTTAATCCCTGCATATAATGAGGCTGCTTTTATACAACTGATACTAAATAAGGTAATTAAGGTTCCATTAATTAAAAATATTCAAA
>CAYNBX010000012.1:0-15359 GCA_964395505.1 uncultured Bacteroidales bacterium
GCAAATATATAATAATTTATTATTTTATATTTTATACCTTTGAAAAATTTTTATTTTAAAAAATTGCATATTTCTTTATAAGCATAGTTTAACTTTTTATGTTTAACCTTAAATCCGCAAATTACTTTGCAGCGAGAAGTTGAGATGTTCGTCAGTGTTGGCGCAGCACAGCATAGAGCATCACAGGTGCAGCTCTTTTAACAAAGAGAAGGTCTGGGCGAGCATTTCCAACAATGTCATTAGGTTCAGCTTTGCATAAGATTTAGTTTGGGCATATAAGGTTTAATATCATTTTGACATGGTTTTTTGTTAATTTAAATTTTAAAAATCAAAAGTTTATGTTTACCAAAAACGATTTAATACAGATTCAATCAAAAGGCATTAGTTTAGAAAATATTGAGAAACAGATAGAAAATTTTAAAAAAGGCTTCCCTTTTATCAAACTCATTAATCCTGCAACGGTTCATAATGGCATAAAAAAATTTACAAAGCAAGAAGCTGCACAGCTTTCAGAATATTATTCAAAAGAATCAAAAAACAGCAGAGTGTTAAAATTTGTTCCTGCCTCTGGAGCAGCAAGCCGTATGTTCAAGCATTTATTCGCTTTTATGAAAAATTATAAAGGAACTGAACAAGATTATAATGATTTTATCAAAGATAAAAGTTTCAATTCTGTTTATCATTTTTTTGCTGACATAAAAAAGTTTGCCTTTTATGATGATTTGAAATTGACAATGCAAAACAATAATCTTGATGTAAACCAATGCATTGATGATAAAGATTTTGTTACAATCATTGATTATCTTTTGACTGAAAAGGGAATGAATTATGCAAGACTACCAAAAGGTTTACTTAAATTTCATAAATATAAGGATTCTTCAAGGATGTCTGTTGAAGAGCATCTAATTGAAGGAGCTAATTATTGCAAAGATAAAAATAACAGAGTTGCTATTCATTTTACTGTCTCACCTGAGCATAAGCAAATCTTTATTGAGAAAATTAATCATATTAAAAACAAATATGAGAGAATGTTCAACCTTAATTATGATATTAGTTTTTCTATACAAAAATCTTCAACTGATACAATTGCAGTGGATTTGAATAATGAGCCTTTCAGAGAGCAGGATGGAAGTCTTTTATTTCGCCCCGGTGGTCATGGAGCTTTGATTGAAAACCTTAATGATATTAAAGGTGATATTATATTTATTAAAAATATTGATAATGTTGTTCCTGATAGGCTAAAACCACAGACTTATCTTTATAAAAAAGTTATTGGTGGATATCTTATTAAATTACAAAAAAGAACGCATGAATATCTTAAATTGCTGGAAAATATGGATGTTGATGATAAAAAAATTGATGAGATAATAAAATTCTCAGAAAATGAATTATATATAAAACACAATTCAAATTTTAATGAATTATCAAAGTCAGATAAGATAAACTATTTATTTAAAAAGTTGAATCGTCCGATGCGTGTTTGTGGTATGGTAGAAAATGAAGGTGAACCTGGTGGAGGTCCTTTTTGGATAAAAAATTCTTATGATGAGATGTCACTTCAAATTGTGGAATCTTCGCAAATCGATTTTAAAAATCCTCAGCAAAATGAAATCGTTCATAAATCTACGCATTTTAACCCTGTTGACCTTGTTTGTGGAATTTGTAATTATAAAGGTGATTTTTTTAATCTTAATAATTTTATTGATAATTCCACAGGTTTTATTTCTATTAAATCCAAAGATGGTAAAAGCCTGAAAGCTCAAGAACTACCTGGATTATGGAACGGAGCAATGGCAAAATGGATAACAGTTTTTGTAGAAGTGCCTTTAATAACTTTTAATCCTGTTAAAACTATTAATGATTTGTTGAGGAAAGAACATCAATAGAAAATGAGGAAATCCGGTTTAATAGTTTATAAAAAACGATATAGTCTTACTTTTAGAGGGTGGTTGGCATTAATCATTATCATTGCTTCAATTTTGGTATTGGCAATTTTAAACATACATCCTTTTTTATCTGTTACTCATAGAGTTAATACAGATGTATTGGTTTTGGAAGGCTGGGTACCTGATTATGCAGTTAAAAAATCAATTGAAGAATTTGAGGATAATAATTACAAATTAATGATTGTTACAGGAATTCCAATTAAAACTGGTTCTTTTTTAACAAAATACAAATCTACAGCAGAAGTTACAACTGCTAGCTTAATAAAATTAGGCTTTGATAAAAACTTAATTGTAACAGTTTCTGCACCTTATTCAAAAAAAGATAGAACTTTTTCAAGCGCCTTAGCTCTTAAAAAGTATTTATCAAAATCAAAATTTAAAGTAAAATCATTTAATATTTTTACCTTTGGCTGTCATTCCCGCCGCAGTTGGTTGTTATTTAAAAAAGCTTTTGGAAATAAAATGAATATTGGAATAATTTCTATACGAAAAATTACTTATAATCCTGATAGATGGTGGAAAACAAGTGATGGAGTTAGAGATGTAATTGACGAAACAGTTGCTTATATCTATGCCCGTTTTTTCTTTTTCCCCTAATAAGATAAATGAATATTATTTTTTTAATATGCGTAATTATTTGAAAACATTATTAACTGTCTCATTTGTAATTTTATATACAAATATATTAAATGCCAAAGATGGATACAAAATAAAAATTAAAATAAGAGGCATTAAGGATACTGTTTGTTATCTCGCTTATTATTATGGCGATAAGCAATATGTTCAAGATACAGCAAAAGTGGATAAAGATGGTAAATTTATATTTAAAGGTAATAATGATTTAAAACCTGCTATGTATATAGTAGCAGGGGAGAAGAATAATATGTATTTTGATTTTTTTGTAAATAAAAAGCAGCATTTTTCAATGGAAACGGATATTCCTAATATTACTAAAAATATGAAGGTTAGGGGTTCGCCTGAAAATAAATTATTTTATGAATACATAAATTTTATTATAAAAAAGAAAAAAGAGATAAAACCATTAAAAAAAATTTTAACAAATATCAGGCAGAACAAAGATTCTATAAAATTAATACAAGAAAAAATCAATATTATTAATAAAGAGGTAAAAAATTATAATAAGGAATTTATCAGGAAACATTCCAGGACTTTTGCTGCTAAATTTTTGAAAGCTTCTTTTGAGCCTGAAATACCAAAAGTACCGCTTTTAAAAAATGGGACAGAAGACTCTGCTTACATTTACAAATATTATAAGAAGCATTTTTTTGATAACATAGATTTTACAGATGTTCGTTTATTAAGAACGCCAATATTTAATGATAAGATAAATCAATACTTTAAGAGATTGGTAGTTCAGCAGCCAGATTCTATTATTAAAGAAGTTGATATGCTTATTGAAAAAACAAAGTCTGATAAAGAAATTCACAAGTATCTTTTATGGTATTTTACTGTAAAATATTTGAATTCAAATATTATGGGACTTGATGCTGTTTTTGTTCATATAGCAGAAAAATATTATCAAAAAGAAGATTCAAATTGGATTAATCCAGTCTTACGGAGAAATATTATAAAAAGAGCTAACATTCTAAAGCTCTTATTGATAGGTAAAAAAGCACCTGATATATTAATGTTTGATACTAATAATCAGCTTGTATCATTATATAATATTAAAGCAAGATATACTATTATTGTATTTTGGGATACAGAGTGCGGCTTCTGTTTGAAAGAAATACCTAAATTGAAAAAATTTTATGATAAAGATAAGGAAAAATATGGACTTGAAGTATTTGCAGTTAATGTAGATACTTCAATTATTGCAATGAAAAATTATATAAAAAAAAATAATTTAAACTGGGTGAATGTTAATGGTTACAGAAGTTTAACGCCAGACTTCCATATATTGTATGATATCTTCAGCACACCTACAATATATCTTTTAGATGAAAAGAAAGTTATTATTGCAAAGGGAATTTTAACTGATAAGTTGAAAGTATTTATCAAAAAATATGATAATAAAAAAAATAAATAAAACAAAAATATCAAATTGAAGTTTGTATTATTGTTTAAAATTTTATGGATTAATAAATATTACATTTTGAAGTTTGATATAATAATACTTTTATGAAAAAATTATAATCTAATGAAGAAACAACCCCGATTAAGTTTTTGGCAAATATGGAATATGAGTTTTGGATTTTTAGGTATTCAATTTGGATATGCGTTACAAAATGCAAATACAAGTAGAATTTTTCAAACTCTTGGTGCAGATGTAGGCAGCATTTCGATATTATGGCTTGCAGCGCCAGTAACTGGTTTAGTAATTCAGCCAATTATTGGTTATATGAGTGATAAAACATGGAATAGGCTTGGGAGGAGGAGACCTTATTTTTTATTTGGAGCTATTTTAGCTTCTATAGCTTTGGTTCTGATGCCTAATTCCCCTACTTTATGGATGGCTGCAGGGATGCTCTGGATAATGGATACTTCTATTAATATTTCTATGGAGCCATTTAGAGCATTTGTTGGTGATATGTTACCATCAGAACAAAGAACTAAAGGATTCGTGATGCAGAGTTTTTTTATTGGTGTTGGGTCTGTTATTGCTTCTGCCTTACCTTTTATGCTTACAAATTGGTTTGGAGTTCCAAATGTCGCTTCTAAAGGCGAAATACCTTTGTCAGTAAAATATTCATATTATCTCGGTGCTATAGCATTTATTACAGCTGTGACTTGGACTGTTGTCAGCACTAAAGAATATCCCCCCGAAGAATATGCTTTATATCATCCTGTAAATAATGAAAATTCAGAAAGTGGACCCCCTATAAAACAATTTTTTAGAGGCTTTGTTAAAATGCCTAAAACTATGATAGAATTAGCGGTAGTTCAATTTTTTTCATGGCTTGCTTTGTTTGCTTTATGGGTTTATACTACTCCTGCAATAACACAGCATATTTACGGCACTTCTGATACTACTTCTGAATTATACAATAAAGGTGCTGACTGGGTTGATATTTTGTTTGCAATTTATAATGGATTTGCAGCTTTATTTTCTTTTGTCATTCCCTGGGTTGCTAAAAAAACAAGTAGAAAAACAGCTCACACTATTTCTTTGATATGTGGTGCTGCTGGTTTAATTTCTATGTTTTTTATCAAAGATCCTAATATGCTTATTTTTTCAATGGCAGGTATAGGGATAGCCTGGGCAAGTATTCTCTCAATGCCTTATGCGATTTTAGTAGGTTCTTTGCCATCTGGTAAAATGGGTTTTTATATGGGTGTCTTTAACTTTTTTATCGTAATACCTCAAATACTTGCTGCAACAATATTAGGCTTCGTCCTGAAAACTTTTTTTAATAGTCAAGCTATTTTTGCTTTGATTATTGGTGGGATTTCAATGGCTATTGCTGCTTTTTGCGTGTTTTTTGTAAATGATATTGACGCCCCTAAAAAAATTAAAATAAAGACGTAATGTATTGAGTCTCTGAAAAAAATGAATATATTAAAAAAATATAAATTTTTAGTTTTTCTACTATTAATCTTTTCTATTTTTGCATGTAAACATAAGAAAATTGAAAAGGAGAAAATATTCAGTGATAAAAATTATAAAAAAACACTGATAAATGTTAATAAATACTTACTTAAGACTGAAGATGAGCAAATAGAAGATTATATCAAACGTTATAAATGGGATATGAAAAAAACAGGTACAGGATTAAGATACTTGATTTATAAACATGGTAAAGGTCAAAAAGCTAAAAAAAATGAAATTGCAAAAATTAATTATACTATAAAATTATTAAATGGTGATTTATGTTATTCGTCAGAGCAACAAGGTCCTAAAGAGTTTATAATAGGTAAAGGGGAAATGATAAGTGGTGTTGAAGAAGGAATATTATTACTAAGAGTTGGAGATAAAGCAAATTTTATTATACCCTCATATCTCGCTTATGGTGTTATTGGTGACCAGAATAAAATACCTGGAAATGCAACTTTAATTTATGATATTAAATTGCTAAATCTTAAAGAAAAGTAACATTTTATATTATTTTTGCAATTATTAAATTTTAGGAAAATTAAATAAATGAAAAAAAATATTTTTAATAAATTATTAATATTATCAATCATAATTGGTTTTATTTCTTGTAATACCGGGAAATATCCTGGTTTTAAAAAAACTAATACAGGAATGTATTACAAATTTTATCATATAAACAAAGACTCTTTAAAACCGGTTATTGGTGATATATTAACTGTAGAAATGATTTATCGCACAAATGATTCTTTATTATTTGATGGAACAAATATGCCTTTTCATTTACGCCTTGAAAAACCTTCATTTAAAGGTGATTTTACTGAAGGTTTGGCAATGATGCATGTGGGTGATAGTGCAACATTTATTGTAAATGCAGATTCTACTTTTCTTAGAACCTTTCGTTTAAAAACTTTACCTGAATATATTGATAGTGCTAGTGTGATGTACTTTGATATTAAGCTTAGCAAAATACAATCTGCTGAGCAGTTACAGGCACAATTAAAGAAACAGTTATCTCAAATGAAATTAAATGAAAAAGAAGATTTGAAAGAATATATTGAAAAAAATGATATAAAAGTTAAACCAACAGAAAGCGGATTATATTATATTGAATTAAAAAAAGGCTCAGGCCCAAAAGCAAAAGAAGGTAAAACTGTTAAAATTCATTATACTGCTGCTTTTTTAAATGGTAAAAAATTTGACTCATCTTATGATCATCCTGATACAAAACCTTTAGAATTTCATTTAACAAAACATGCAGTTATTAAAGGTTTGGATGAAGGTATTGAGAAAATGAGAGTAGGTGGGAAGGCCCGTCTTATCATTCCGTCTAATATTGCTTATGGAGATAAAGGCAGAGGAAACATTCCCCCATATTCTACACTTGTTTTTGATGTGGAATTAATTGATATGAAATAAAAAAATAATTTATTAATCTTAAAAATAAAATATAATGAAACAGAAATATTTAAAAATGATTTTACTGCTGAGTATTACAGCAGTTACATTTATGGCTTGTAATAAAGCTAAGAACAAACATCCCGGTTTTAAAATGACAGATTCAGGTTTGTATTACAAATTATTTCATAATGAAAAAGATACCATTAAACCTGTTTTGGGTGATATTATGACAATGAAGATGGTATATAGAACTAAAGATACTCTTATTTTTGATAGTAAAAATATGCCTTACCCTTTACGAATCCCATTATCTAAACCTGCATACAAAGGTGATTTTTTTGAAGGCTTGGCAATGATGTCTGCTGGTGATAGTGCAGTGTTTATTGTAAATGCAGATTCTCTTTATTTTAAGAAGTTTCATGCAAGAAAAATGCCTGATTTCCTTAAAAGTAATACTGATATATATTTTGATATTAAGATTTTGGATATTGAATCAAAAGCTGAAACGAATAAAAAATTGAAAAAGCAGGAACAGGTGAAATTAAATGAATATATTAAAAAAAATAACATAAAAGTTAAACCTAGTGGAAGTGGATTATATTATATAGAAACTAAGAGAGGACATGGTAAAAAACCTGAAAAAGGAGATATGGTTAAATTAAATTTCTCATTGACACTTATTGATGGTACTCCAATATTTTCTTCGTGGAAAAAAAGTAAAAAACCCTTAGAATTTGAATATGGAAAAAGATTTGACACAGAGGGATTGGATGAAGCTATTGGTATGATGAGACCAGGTGGAAAAGCAAAACTTATTGTTCCTTCAAAATTGGCTTTTGGTAAAAATGGCAGGGGAAACATAATACCACCTTATACTACATTTTTGTATGATGTAAATTTGCTTAGCATAAAAAGTAAAGCTGAAGTTCAAAAAGAAAAAGCTTTGAAACAAAAAAAACAAGAAGAAGAAAATAAAAAATTAAAACAAGAAGAACCAGTTAAATTAAAAAAATATATAAAAGATAACAAAATAACTGTAAAACCAACAGAGAGCGGTTTGTATTATGTTGAGATAAAGAAAGGCACCGGGAAAAAAGCAGAAGTTGGAAAAAGAGTAAAAGTTCTTTACACAGGTAAGTTATTAGATGGAACAAAGTTTGATTCTTCTGCTGCTCATGGTGGTAAACCCTTTGAATTCACTCTGGGGAAACATCAGGTAATTAAAGGTTGGGACGAAGGTATTGCAAAAATGAGAGTTGGAGGAAAAGCTGAACTTATTATGCCTTCAAAATTAGCTTATGGAAAAAGAGGTGGAGGTAAAAAAATACCTCCTTATTCTCCCCTTGTTTTTGAAGTAGAATTAGTTGATGTAAATGATGTACCTGCTGCAAAATAGAATAAATCGGATTTAGACAATAACATATAAAAGCCGTCTTATAAGATGGCTTTTATTATTTAATATCGTTATTAATACAATTAATTTCCCCATTATTCAACGAGACTAACTGAGGATTATAATTAACACCTCGTTTTAACGAGGTGTTAAAAAAACATAAAACCTATGACCGTTTTGATGGTCTTTTTAGTCAAGCATCATTTTCATAAATCATTTTAGATATTCAAATTATCAATAAGATTGATTAGTTCTAAAGGTTTGAAAGGTTTACTCAAATAATCATCCATACCTGCTTCTAAACATTCAACTCTATCGTGTTCTAAAGCATAAGCTGTTACAGCAACAATTTTGATTTTTTTTGATTTCTGTTTCATTATTTCTATTTCTCTAATTTTTTTTGTCGCAATAAGTCCATCCATCACTGGCATTTGAATATCCATCAAAATTAAATCATATTTACCTTGTTGATATTTTTCTATTGCTATTTTCCCGTTTTCTGCAACATCTACTTTATGTCCACTTTTAACAAGCGTTGCATAAGCAAATTTTTTATTTAAGATATTATCTTCAACTAAAAGTATTGATAAAGGTTTTTTTGTTTTTAAATAAGGTTTTTCTTTAATTATCTTATCAGGTGTTTCTGAAACTTTTTCAAAATCAATAGTAAACCAAAAAGTAGAACCTTTACTTGTTTTGCTTTCAAATCCAATATCTCCTCCCATAAGATCAATAAGACTTTTTGATATTGCCAATCCTAATCCTATAACTCCACTTTCAAATGAATTTTTATTCTTTTTTTTTGAAAGAACCTCATTAAGTTTTTCTTTTTTTTCTTCTGGAACTCCTATGCCTGTGTCTATTATACTAAACCTAAGTTTGATGGTTTTAACTTTTTCTTTTATGGTTTCAACTTTTATTGTTACATTACCTTCTTTTGTATATTTTATTGCATTATTTGTAAGATTAATAATAATTTGCTTTAGTCTTACAGGGTCTCCTTTTACAAAATCAGGTACTGATTTATCAATGGTTGTATATAAAGATATTCCCTTACCTTTTGCTTTTAAACTTAAAAGTTTTTCAATTTCATTAATTTTATTACGAATATTTAAATTTTTATATACTAAATCTAATTGATTTACTTCTATCTTTGAAAAATCAAGAATGTTATTAACAGTTGTTAATAAATTATTTCCAGAGTTAGCAATGATATTAATAAATTCTTTTTGCTCATCTGTTAATTGTGTTTGTTTTAACAATTCGGTCATACCTATTATTCCGTTCATAGGAATACGAATATCATAGCTTATATTGGCAAGGAGCATTAATTTTGATTGGATAGTTTTTTCAACTTCTTCTTCTGATTTTTTCTTTAAATTTTCCAATTCTTTATTGCGTTGAAGGAGGCTTTCAATTTCATCTATGAGTTCCTTTTTTGATTTATCAATGTCTTTGGTCATTTTTTTAATAAATTTTTATGTTTTTTTTCAGATTATTACTAATAATGTTAAACAATTTGCTTTGTATAATTGGTTTTGAAATATAGTCATCAAATCCGGCTTCTAAGAAACGTTCTTTATCTCCACTCATAGCGTAAGCTGTTTGAGCTATAAAAGGTATTTTTTTATATTCTTCCCATCTTTTTTTAATTTCATTCATAAGTTTAATTCCATCCCATGGTGAAGGAAGATTAATATCAACAAGCATTATGTCAAATTTATCTCCTTTTTTATGCCATTGATTAATGATTTCTAAAGTATCATCGCCATCCACAGCAAAAATTGTTTCAGCTTGATTCTTAAGCATTTTTTCCAATACTAATCTATTCATACTATCGTCTTCTACTATAAATATTTTGGGTTTTTGTTCTTTAAGACCAATTTCAGTATATACTTTTTCTTTAGGAATTATTTTTTTAGGAATAAACTCTTCTTTAGTTTCAGCCTTTAAGAAAATAGTAACAGTTGTTCCAATGCCTCTAGAAGATTCAACTTTAATTTTGCCATTCATTAAATCAATTAATCTTTTTGCAATAGGTAAACCTAACCCTGCTCCTTGGTATGCCCGTGAATATCCTAAACTCTCTTGCCTGAAGGCTTCAAAGATATTAGGTAAATAGCTTGGATCTATTCCTATGCCAGTATCTTTTACTCTAATAAAAACTTCATTTTTATCTAAATCATAGCCTGTGGAGATATTTATAAACCCCTTTTCAGTATATTTTATTGCATTGTCAATTACATCAGTAAGAACCCTCGCTAAGTTTTTTTTGTCACCAATAGCATTTGGGGTATCAATAGCATTAACATTCAATTTGAGGCCTTTTTCATTAGCTTTAAAGATAAAAAGTTCTGATGTGCTTTTAACTATTTCAGGGATAGAGCAGGGTTCTAACGAAACTTCTAAGTCATTTGCCTCAATTCTGCTTATATCTATTATGTTGGTTAACAAATGGAGTAAACGGTCTCCACTTTGTTCAATACCATCAGCATATTCATAAAGCTCCTGATTTTCCGTAAGTGATAATTCGGTTTTTAAAAGACTTGAAAAACCTATTATGCCATTTAAAGGTGTTCTTATTTCATGACTCATATTGGCAAGAAAAGCGTTTTTAAGATAATTAGCTTCTTCTGCTTTCTTTAGAACCTTTTTTAATTCTATATCAACTTGTTTCCTGTCGTTTATTTCTTTTTGCAAATTTTTCGTATGATTTTCAATACGTTTATCTAACTGAAAATTAGAACTTTGAAGTTCTTTGTTGAGGTCTTCTATTTTCTTATCTTTTTCTTTAATTAATTTGTTTGTTTTTTGTTTTGTTTTGTGATATTGATAAATTGAAATGATAAATAAAATTGATAATGCGGCAATTATAATAAACAAATAAAGATTATTATTGCCGTATAATTTTTTATCATTAAAATTATTAGCATAAGAAGCTGAGCAAATAAATATTGATAAAATTGAAATTATCATAAATTTTTTCATTAAATATATAATTGATAATATTTTAGTAATTAAAAAATTGAGTTGCAAAAGCTTATAAATATTTTTTACTTATGAGCAATATATATTTCTTCTTCAGGATTTATAGCATATTTTTCAATATCAGTTATATTCCAATTCTCTTTAAAGGGACTATGAATAGTTACTTTAAAGCCTACATTTTCTAATTTATCTTTATAATCTTTTGCATAAATTCTAATATGGTCAAACTGTCCAAAATATTTTTCTCTATCTTTTTCAGAAGTAATACTTTTATCTTCAAAAGTTTTATCAAGAACCAATGAAATAGGAACTTGTAACATTGCCCAACCTCCGGGTTTCAATACTCTAAATAATTCAGACATTGCAGCCTTATCATCAGTAATATGTTCTAAGACGTGATTACAAATAATTACATCAAATTTATTATCTTCATAAGGAATATTTGTAATATCCATTTGAATGACATCTCTATCATAATAATATCCTTGATATCCCTTAGAATATTTATCACCTGTAAAATATTCAATGTTTGGATAAGATAAAAGAAGTGCTTTTAAACAACCTTCAGGAGCAATGTGCAATAGTTTTATTTTTTTCTCAAAAATATCTGTTTTATTTTTTAGATATAAGAATACCAATCTGTCTCTATCAGTAGAATAGCATCTTGGACAAACGTCGTTGATGCGGTATCCTCCACCTACTATATGTTTTTCTTTTATAACCGGGAAATCAAATCCACCTTTTAACATTTTCCTGAAATGTCTTTTGCAATATGGGCAATAATACTTTGAGCCTGTATAATAAATTGCCATTATTCTTTGCCAGAATCCTCTTATTTTAACTCCTATTGGGAATGGTATTATTCTTTTTAGAACTGATGATTTTTTCATTGATTTATATTTTAATTTTTTATAAAATTACTTATTTTTTTAATTATCATTTTTTTTGTGATAATTTTTTTTGTTGTTTTTAAAGTATAAAAATAAATACCTTCTGATAATCTATTGTTATTGAAATTTATAATATACTCCCCTTTTTTTTGATATTTATTAACTAATGATGCTACCTTATTGCCTAAACTATTATAAATACATAGATTCACAAAAGTATTTTCAGGTAAAAAATATTTTATCTTAGTTTTATTATTAAAAGGGTTTGGATAATTATTTTCTAAAGAGATTTTTGATTTGTAAAAATAATAATTTTTAATGTTCATAGTAAAAGGGTTCCATTCGAAAGCTCCAATATCAAATTTAGAATTATAGGGTCTGGGATAATTATAAATATCAAAAGTTATTCCTTGACTTGTAAGGTTAATGCCCCGGTCAATAGCAGGGGAGCCAGCTTGCAAAGCATAATTGGATTTTAATGTATCAACAAACATTATATCTTTTGAATTTCTTTTTTTATAATTATTAGATATATCAATATCAATCGAAATATCAGAAACCATTACATAAGAATTTTCTCCATATACATTATAGGCTCCGGGATTAATAATAATATTATTATAAACTTTGTTTTGTGAGCTTTTGGTATTTGTAAATTTTAAGCCGCAGGTTTTAGGATTAATTATTGTGTTGTTATAAAAATTATATGATGAATCCGGAATAGTGTAAATGTCAGCAGCATAAATTCCATGTTTAGGATATTTATATGAAGGTTCTTCAGGATGGAAGTTTCTTCCAGGGTTAATTATAAGGTTGTTATATATTTTTTCACCGCCTACGCCTAAAACATCTATACCATCACCTTTACCATCCATAATAATGTTATTATAACAGTCGCATTTACTACCACTTCCAATTAAAATACCACTCATTTGATTGGAATATCCTGCATAACTGTCGTTTGAAATGTAATTGTTATAAATGTTACAATCGGAAATTGCAGAGCCTACCTGAATACCGTCCCATCCTATATTTTTTAAAATATTATTGTAAACTTTAACTCCTTCAATCACATGAGGATAAATTAATGTGTCTTTACCATTGCAATTGATAGTCTCACCTGTAAAAAATGAACTGCCAATATACATTCCTTCATTTGCAATATCGTGCAGATAATTGTCGTGAATAAAAATATTATACATTGTAAAACTATCTCTTACAGCAGTGAAAGAGCAGTTGGGTTCGGTTTTTGCATATATTCCTGCAATGCTGGTGTTAGCAATTTCTATATTTTCTATTTCAACATCAGAGCTTTTATTGTCAACAGAAATACCTGCTCCGTCAACTTTTAATATTTGTATCCCGTATTTGATACTATCAATACCTGCACCGCTTAATTTTATGAATGATGAATAATCAAATTTTATCCCATAATAAAAGTTTGTGTCAATAATAACTTTTCCGTCATAGTTTCTTATTGTTACCACGCTGTCTTTATTTCCATTTATATTTTTCAGTAATAAAAAATATCTGTGCCCCTTTAATAGATTAATTGTGTCGCCTGGTAAAATATTTAGCTCAGAACCATTGATGACTGAAACCGTACTGTCAATGTTAAATGTTTTATTTTGAGGCATGATATTTCCAGAAGAAAATATTGTAATAAAAAAAATGAAAAATAGTATTTTAAAAGAATTACACATTGATATTTTTATAAATAAATTTTAATTAATATTTGTTTATTATCTGATATTCTAATAAATCATAAATCTAAAATCTAATTACTATTTCCACGTTTTGCTCTTTCCCAGTTAACAGACTGACTTCCTTTTAAATATCTTTTTAAACCGAGATACACAGATAAATTCATAATAAAAAAATAATAAGGAACAAAAAATAGTTTAATTTTTAATTTTTTATTTTCAAAATACCATCCTGTCAAAGCAAATATATAAAATAATATCTGACACGCAAATAATATTGGGTAAAAGGCGAAATGGAATAAGCCCTGATTAATTGCAATTATCATATTAAAAATAAATATCATAGGTAATGAAAGAGGTGCCAGAGTCCATCTGAGCACTCGGTGTGAAATATATTGAAACGAAAGCACTCCATATTTAAAGGGATTTAATAATTCTTTTAATCTGACAATTGACTGTATGCCTCCTGCAGAGATTCGTATTTTTCTTTTCAACTCTTCTTTAACGTTTGCTGATGATGTCTCAATAGCATAAGCATTTGGATTATATTGGATTGTATAGCCTTTTTTAGCAATTCTTAAAGAAATAATAAAATCGTCAAGAAGAGTGTCTTCTTCAACTTCTTCAAATAATTCGGTACGTATAGCAAAGAGTTCGCCTGCTGCACCTACAACAGAATATAATTCTGCATCCCATTTTTTTAATGTAGATTCATATTTCCAGTATATGCCTTCGCCAGCTCCGGCAGCAGTTTCTTTTTCTTTATTAAAAATACGTTTCTCTCCTGAAACACAACCAACTTTTGGCTCTCTGAATAATTTTACAATTTCTTTAACAGAATTTTTACTAAGTGTTGTGTTAGCATCGGAGAATATTACAATTGGAGTTTTTACAAATTTCATTCCTCTGTTTATTGCACCAATTTTACCCCCTCTCTCCGGTTTATGATATACTTCTATGTTTTTATATTTTCTTAACAATTCAGGTGTGCCGTCGTCAGAGCCATCTGTTACCCAGATATGTTTGACTTTTTCCTTAGGATAATTCAGAGATAGTGAATTTTTAACTTTTTCATCAACAAAGTCTTTTTCATTATACGCAGCAACAAATAATGTTACCTCAGGTTGAAAATCTTCATTATAAGTTTCTTTGGGTGTCTTTTTTAATATTCTCTTTATTTTTATTATAAAAAACAACAAAATTCCATAGCCAATGTATGTATAAAAGACTATGAACAGAAATACCCAAAATAATATTTTTATTGTTAACATATTATTGTTTTTGCAGCTATAATTTATTCATCAAATTTTTAATATTAGGCTTCAAGTTCATAAGAATTTAAGATTTAACTCTTTCCCATTTTTTTGTTTCAAAGTTGTATTTTTTAATAACTCTTGCAGGATTTCCCACAGCAAGAGAAAAAGAAGGTATGTCTTTAGTTACAACACTTCCAGCAGCAATAACTGAATGTTTGCCAATAGTTAC
>CAYNBX010000012.1:15459-16842 GCA_964395505.1 uncultured Bacteroidales bacterium
CCATAATCTTGGTCTTGCCTGATTTTTTGGCATTAGCATTCTTAATGCTATTTTCTTTAATCTCGGATTAGATTTGATTTTTTCAGCAATACTCATTTTTTATATCATTTAAGGTTTATTAATAAATGTATTTATTCTCTTGTATATTTCTGATACATTGTTTTTCCATGTATGTGTTCTTGCAAATTTTGCTCTTGCTTTTTCTTTTGCTGGTGTATTTTCATTTATAGCTTTTTCAATGAACAAAGTAAATTCCTCATTGTTTTCAGCGAGAAAACAGTATTTTGAAAAAATATTCATAGTTTTTGTTTTTGTGGCCACAACAGGTTTCCCCATTGACAGGTATTCGTCAATTTTACGTGGATAATTGCCAATAGTTATATCATTTAGTAATTGTGGATTTATAGCAACATCAAAAGCAGCAATGTATGCAGGTATTTCATCAGGAGTTTTATTGCCTAAAAAATATACATTCTTAAGCTCATGCAATTTGCTTTTTTTAAAATTATCATCTTCAGGACCTATTAGAATTATATTCCATTCGGGTTTGTTTTTTGCAATATGAATTAAAAGTCCAATGTCTATTCTTGAACTTTTAAGTACACCGGCATAACCAATCACAGGTTTTTTAAAGCTTTTAATATCATCAGGAATTTTTTTTATTAAATTAATATTAAATTTTTCCAAGTCACAACCCTGTCCAACATCAAAAGAATTTTTATTATATTGTTTTGCATATTCAGCAAGATATGATGAGTTAGTAACAATGATATCCGCTTTTTTGATTAATTTTTTTTCATATTCAGGACCGTGTTTTTTATAATAATCGCAAACAATTAAATTATCCCTGATATAATAAACATAAAGAAAAGGCTTAAGCATTTCTTTAAAATAAAAACTTCGGTAAAAGTCACTGTCATTAAAAAGAATGTAATCTTTGAAATTCAATCTTTTAATAGCTGATTTTATTTGTTTAGCATATCTTTTATTATTGATTTTATTTAGGTAATCGAAAACAAAGTCAGGCTTAATCTGGTTTATTGATTCTAAAATGGTTCCGGGATAAAAAGTCCAAAGATTTTTATTAATTTTAATAATGTCCTGTTCAAGTCCCTTATTAATTTTTTTTCGTTTTATTACTCTGGAATTTTTTTTTTGCTTTATAGCTGTTAATCTATCTAATGGATAATTTACATATAATACCCTGTTTTGCTTTGAAAATTCAAGAGCAATATTTATGGCATTGCTGCCAATCTTACTGTCCCAGCCTTGCAAACCTGTAATTATTATATCTTTGTTTTTTATCATTTCAAAGAAAGTTATCTGTTTTTTTTATTTTCAAGCTCTTCAATATAATTATAAATTTTATCAACAAAATTTTTC
>CAYNBX010000013.1:0-16540 GCA_964395505.1 uncultured Bacteroidales bacterium
TATATAATATTTATTTGAAATATTTAAGGGACGTATTTCAATTTTCCAGTATGATAGTATGGCTCATTTTAATTTAATTAAAAAAGCCGAGCAAAATAGTTCGGCTTTTTATGTTTAATAAATTAAGCAATTATGCTTGAGCAGTAGGTCCACCAAGAGAAAAAGGTGGGATAACTTCACCTTTATTAGATTCAATGATTTTCCCATGAATAGACTCATACTTATCAATATTATCTTTAATTGCCCTATAAAGTCTTTTAGCATGTTGGGGTGTTAAAATAATTCTTGATTTAACTTTTGCTTTTGGTAAACCAGGCATTATTTTAATAAAATCTAATATGAATTCTGAATGAGAGTGAGTAATTACTGCTAAATTGCAATAAATTCCTTCAGCCATCTCATCATTCAATTCAATATTAATTTGGTTTTGTTTTTTTGTTTCAGCCATAATATATTATTTTATTTTGATTTTAATACTATTTATTCATTATCCTATTATTCAACTCCATCATCTTGTATATTCTCTTGTTTTTTAGCT
Organism: uncultured Bacteroidales bacterium; assembly: GCA_964395505.1. GTDB lineage: Bacteria > Bacteroidota > Bacteroidia > Bacteroidales > AUK083 > AUK083. Next base: position 539 of record CAYNBX010000013.1, read on the forward strand.
TTTTCATCCATCATCTTATCGTAATCTTCTTTAGAACCAACTATAAGGTTTTTATATTCTTTCAAGCCAGTACCAGCAGGTATTAGATGACCTACAATTACATTTTCTTTTAAACCTTCGAGCTCATCAGTTTTAGCATTAATAGCTGCTAATGTTAAAACTTTAGTAGTTTCCTGGAATGAAGCAGCAGATATAAAGCTTTTTGTTTGTAAAGAAGCTTTAGTTATACCCTGTAATACTTGTCTTGCAGTAGCAGGCTGAGCATCTCTTGCTTCAACAAGTTTTTTATCTTTTCTTTTCAGGATGGAATTTTCATCTCTTAATTTTCTTGCACTTACAATTTGACCTTGCTTAAGATTAATAGAATCACCTTCATTAATGATAACTTTTTTCCCAAATATCCAGTCATTTTCATTATGGAAAATAATTTTATTAACAAGCTCGCTTTCAAGAAATTTAGTATCACCAGGATCTACAATTTCAACTTTACGCATCATTTGACGTACAATAACTTCAAAATGTTTATCATTAATTTTAACACCCTGCAAACGATACACTTCTTGAATTTCATTTACAATATATTCCTGTACATTCATTGGTCCCTTAATTGCAAGTATATCTTTTGGCGTAATTGCACCTTCAGATAAAGGAGTTCCTGCTTTTACATAGTCATTTTCCTGAGCAAGTATTTGTTTTGAAGTATGAATTAAATAATGTTTTTCTTCGCCTGTTTTGTGTGTAATAATAATTTCACGATTACCTCTTTTTAATTTTTTCCCAAAAGAGACAACACCATCTATTTCGGAAACAACAGCTGGGTCAGAAGGATTACGTGCTTCAAACAACTCAGTAACTCTTGGTAAACCACCAGTAATATCGCCAGATTTTCCTACTGCTCTTGGAATCTTAACCAATATTTCACCTGCCTTTATTTTATCGCCTTCGTTTACAATGATATGAGCACCGGCAGGAATATCATAATTTTTTATAATGTCGTTGCTTGGAGACAGTATTTTTATTGAAGGATTCTTCGCTTTTGAACGTGTTTCAATTATTACCTTATCATGATACCCTGTTTGTTCATCAGATTCAACACGATAAGTTATACCTTCAATAATATTGTCAAAAGCTATCTTGCCTGAAACTTCTGATAATATGACAGCATTATAAGGATCCCATTTTGCAATTACATCGCCTTTTTTTATTTCTGAACCATCTCTGAAATACAAATTTGCACCATAAGGTATATTGTTATAGTTTAATACTATATTGGTTTTTTTATCTATAATCCTCATCTCAGCCGACCTGCCAATAACGATATCATATTTTTTACCTTCTTCGTCAATAAATTCTACAGATCTTAATTCATTAATTTGTAAAATACCATCATATTTTGCTTGAATTGATGAGACAACAGAAATATTAGAAGCAGTACCACCAACATGGAAAGTTCTAAGTGTCAACTGAGTACCAGGTTCTCCAATTGATTGAGCAGCAATAACTCCAACTGCTTCACCTTTTTGAACCATTCTGCCTGTAGATAAATTACGACCATAACATTTTGCACAAACACCTCTTTTTGACTCACAAGTTAAAACCGACCTAATTTCCACTGATTCAATAGGAGATTCTTCAATTTTTCGTGCTATTTCCTCAGTTAATTCTTCACCTGCAGCAACAATTAATTCTCCTGTTTGTGGATGATAAATATCGTGCAGTGTAGTACGACCTAATATTCTGTCGTATAAAGTTTCAACGATTTCATCATTATTTTTTTTTAAAGCAGTAACATTCAAACCTCTTAATGTCCCACAATCTTCTTCAGAAATTATAACATCTTGAGCAACATCAACCAAACGACGAGTTAAATAACCTGCATCAGCAGTTTTAAGAGCTGTGTCAGCCAAGCCTTTACGAGCACCGTGTGTAGAAATAAAATATTCAAGAACAGAGAGCCCTTCCTTAAAATTTGAAAGTATAGGATTTTCAATAATTTCAGCACCTTTATCACTTGATTTTTTTGGTTTAGCCATCAATCCCCTCATACCACAAAGCTGTCGTATTTGTTCTTTTGAACCACGAGCTCCTGAATCAAGCATCATAAAAACAGGATTAAATCCATCTTTATCTTTTGACAATTGATTTATCAAGACTTGAGTAAGATTCGAATTTGTATGAGACCAGATATCAATAATTTGATTATATCTTTCATTATTGGTGATGAGTCCCATATTATAATTATCTATTACCTCATCTACCTCTTTATTTGCATCTTCTATAAATTTCTCTTTAATTTTCGGAATAATAATATCATCCAAGTTAAAAGAAAGACCACCCTTAAATGCCATTTCATATCCTAAGTTTTTTATAGCATCAAGAAATTTAACTGTTTTTGCAGTTCCGGTCTTTTTAATAACATCACCAATAATATCACGTAGGATATTCTTTTTCAATAATTTATTTATATATTTATATTCTTTTGGAACAACTTTATTGAATAAAACTCTTCCGACAGTAGTTTCAATTAATTTTTTTACTTTTTTATCAGAATTCTCTTCATTAACATCAATTCTTACTTTTATGTATGCGTGTAAATCGACCTTACCTTCATTATAAGCAATGGTAACTTCTTCAGGAGAATAAAAAGTATATCCTTCACCTTTAATAGGCTTATCTTTTGTGCTTTTGTACCCTTTGGTCATATAATACAATCCAAGAACCATATCTTGAGAAGGCACAGTAATAGGAGCGCCATTAGCAGGGTTTAAAATATTATGAGAAGAGAGCATTAATATTTGAGCTTCAAGGATAGCTGCATTTCCCAGGGGTATATGCACTGCCATTTGGTCACCGTCAAAGTCAGCATTAAAAGCTGTACAAGCCAGGGGATGCAATTGAATGGCTTTACCTTCTATCAATTTAGGTTGAAAAGCTTGTATGCCTAAACGGTGTAAAGTAGGAGCTCTGTTCAGAAGAACAGGATGTCCTTTTAATACATTTTCTAGAATATCCCATACAACAGGATCTTTTCTGTCAACGATTTTTTTAGCAGATTTAACAGTTTTTACAATACCTCTTTCGAGCATTTTACGAATAATAAAAGGCTTAAACAATTCGGAAGCCATTTCTTTAGGCAATCCCACTTCGTTCATTTTCAATTCAGGACCAACAATGATGACAGAACGGCCTGAATAATCAACTCTTTTACCTAATAAATTCTGGCGGAAACGTCCTCGTTTACCTTTTAAACTATCACTAAGGGATTTAAGTGCTCTGTTGGATCGTGTTTTAACAGAACTCGCTTTTCTTGAATTATCGAATAAAGAATCAACGGCCTCCTGTAACATACGTTTTTCATTACGCATAATCACATCAGGGGCTTTAATTTCTATTAATCTTTTTAATCTATTATTTCTGATAATAACTCTCCTATACAGGTCATTTAAATCTGAAGTTGCAAATCTACCACCCTCTAAAGGCACAAGAGGACGTAAATCTGGTGGAATGACAGGCACTACTTTAACTACCATCCACTCTGGACGATTCTCAATACGTGTATTAGCATCACGAAAAGCCTCAAAAACATGTAAACGTTTTAGTATATTAGCTTTACGCTGTTGAGAGGTTTCAGTATTAGCTTTATGTCTTAATTCATAAGAGACTTTATCTAAATCTAAACGCGATAACAAATCATATACTGCCTCAGCACCCATCTTAGCAACGAACTTGTCAGGGTCATTATCATCAAGGTATTGATTTTCATTAGGTAATTTTTCTAAAATGTCAAAATATTCTTCTTCTGACAGAAAATCAAGATACTTAATGCCATCAGCTTGTTTAACTCCAGGATTTATAACAACATACTTTTCATAATAAATAATTGTTTCCAATTTTTTTGTTTGTAAACCAAGGAGTGCACCAATTTTATTTGGTAATGATCTAAAAAACCATATATGAACTACGGGAACTACTAATTGAATATGTCCCATTCTTTCTCTACGAACCTTTTTTTCAGTTACTTCCACGCCGCATCTATCGCAAATTATTCCTTTATAACGGATTCCTTTATATTTACCACAATGGCATTCCCAATCCTTAACAGGGCCAAAAATTCTTTCACAAAACAAACCATCCATTTCAGGTTTATAAGTTCTATAATTAATAGTTTCAGGCTTTAATACTTCACCGTGAGAACGTTCAAGTATCATTTCAGGGGAAGCAAGACTTATAGTTATTCTTGAAAAATCAGATTTTATTTTATTATCTTTTCTGAAAGCCATATATAAAATTTCAATTTAAAGATGATTATTATTTTCTTAAATTATTAATATTTTTTTTATATCATAAGAATAGCTTGTTATAAGGTTTTTTATTATGTTTATTCAAAAGTAATATTCAACCCCAAACCACTTAATTCGTTAATTAAAACATTAAATGATTCTGGAATACCTGGTTTTGGCATATTTTCACCTTTAACAATTGCCTCATAAGCTTTAGCTCTTCCTTGAACATCATCAGATTTAATAGTAAGTATTTCTTGTAAAATATTTGCTGCTCCAAAAGCTTCAAGAGCCCATACTTCCATCTCTCCAAATCTTTGTCCACCAAATTGTGCTTTACCTCCAAGAGGTTGTTGAGTAATTAATGAGTAAGGACCAATTGAACGTGAGTGCATTTTGTCGTCAATCATATGATGAAGCTTCAGCATATAAATATAACCAACAGTTGCAGGTTGGTCAAAACGTTCTCCGGTACATCCATCATATAAATAGATTTTCCCATTTTTAGGAAGTCCAGCTTTTTCTATGTATGAATTTATCTGATCTTCTGTTGCCCCATCAAAAATAGGAGTTGAAAATTCCAAACCTAATTTTTTCCCTGCCCAGCCAAGCACTGTTTCATATATTTGCCCTAAATTCATTCGTGAAGGAACACCAAGTGGATTTAATACAATGTCAACAGGGGTTCCATCTTCAAGGAAAGGCATATCTTCCTCTCTTACAATTTTTGCGACAACACCTTTATTACCATGCCTTCCAGACATTTTATCACCAACTTTAAGTTTACGCTTTTCAGCAACATAAACTTTTGCCATTTTCACAACACCATTAGGTAAATCATCGCCAACTGTTGCAACAAACTTTTTACGATTATATATGCCTAATATTTCTTTATATTTTATGTTATAATTATTGATAAGTTTTTTAATTAAAGTATTTTTTTCTTTATTAGTAGTCCATCTATTTGGATTAATATTTAAATAATCTATACGCATCAATAATTTCTGAGTAAATTTTGATTTTTTAGGTATAATAATTTCCTTAAAATTATTATAAACACCTTGAGAGAGTTTACCACTAACTAATATTATAAGTTTATCAACAAGTTTTGTTTTTAAATCATTAGCATTTTTCAAAAACTCATCATTAAGTTCTTTTATTACATCTTTTTCTTTAGCATTAGATTTTCTATCTTTAATAGCTCGTGAGAATAATCTTTTATTTATCACAATACCTTGCGTAGAAGGTGGGGCTTTTAAAGAAGCATCTTTAACATCACCTGCCTTATCTCCAAAAATAGCTCTTAAAAGTTTTTCTTCAGGAGTAAGATCTACTTCACCTTTTGGAGTAATTTTTCCTATTAAGATATCACCTTCTTTAACTTCAGCGCCAATTCTAATTAATCCATTTTCATCAAGTTCTTTTGTAGCTTCTGCACTTACATTAGGTATATCATTTGTTAGTTCTTCAATTCCTCTTTTGGTATCTCTAGCTTCAAGAGAAAATTCTTCAATATGTATTGAAGTAAAAGTATCTTCTTTTACAACCTTTTTAGATATAACAACAGCATCTTCAAAATTATAACCTTTCCACGGCATAAAAGCTACCATTAGATTTCTACCAAGTGCTAATTCTCCGTTTACAGTAGCATAACCTTCGCATAAAACTTTACCTTTATAAACTTTATCCCCTTTCTTAACAATAGGACGTAAGTTAATACAAGTGTTTTGATTGGTCCTTTTAAATTTAGTAAGATTATAAGTTATTACATCATCATCAAAGCTTACTAATTTTTCTTTTTCAATTCTAGTATAACGAATAACAATCTTATTTGCATCAACATATTCAACAATTCCATCACCTTCAGCATTAATTAAGTCTCTAGAATCATTGGCTACTTTTCTCTCAATACCTGTACCTACAATAGGGACTTCAGGATTTAATAAAGGGACAGCCTGACGCATCATATTAGAACCCATCAACGCACGATTTGCATCATCGTGTTCCAGAAAAGGTATCAATGAGGCAGCAATTGACGCTATTTGATTAGGTGCAATATCAATCAAATCTACTTTTTCTTTTTCAATTACAGGGTAATCTGCTTTATATCTTGCCTTAACTTTATCATTTACAATATTCCCTTCATCATCCAAAATTGTATTTGCCTGTGCAATTATTTTTTCTTCCTCTTCTTCAGCACTAAAATATACTGGAGGTTTATCAAGTATGACTTTACCATCAATGACATTCATATATGGGGTTTCAATAAATCCCAGGTTATTAATTTTAGCATAAACGCTAAGAGAGGATATCAAACCTATATTAGGACCTTCAGGTGTCTCAATTGTACACAAACGTCCATAATGAGTATAATGGACATCACGAACCTCAAAACCTGCTCTTTCTCTGGAAAGACCACCAGGACCTAATGCTGAAATTCTTCTTTTATGAGTTAATTCAGCAAGGGGATTTGTTTGATCCATAAACTGTGACAATGGGTTTGTCCCGAAAAAAGAATTGATAACAGAAGATAATGTTTTTGCATTTATCAAGTCTGTTGGTGTGAAAACTTCATTATCTCTTACATTCATTCTTTCACGTATTGTGCGAGCCATACGTGAAAGGCCTACTCCAAATTGATTAGATAATTGTTCACCAACAGTACGAATACGACGATTGCTTAAATGGTCTATATCATCTACATCTGCTTTGGCATTTACAAGTTTTATAAGATATTTTATGATAGAAATAATATCTTCCTTTGTAAGAACTTTTGTGGAAAGTGGAACATGTAAATTTAATTTTCTATTAATTTTATATCTTCCAACATCACCGAGATCATATCTCTTTTCAGAAAAGAATAATTTATCAATAATACCTCTTGCAGTTTCCTCATCAGGAGGTTCCGCATTTCTTAATTGACGATAAATAAATTCTACTGCTTCTTTTTCTGAATTAGCTGTATCCTTTTGTAAAGTATTAAATATTATTTCATAATCATTAGTATTAAGGTCTTCTCTATGAATAAGTATTGTTTTTGCACCTGAATCGAGGATCATATCAATATGCTTATTTTCAATAATTGTTTCGCGGTCAATGATAATCTCAGTACGTTCAATAGAAACTACTTCACCTGTATCTTCATCAACAAAATCCTCAATCCATGATCTAAGAACTCTGGCTGCTAATCTTTTACCAACAACTTTTTTTAATTGTGCTTTATTAACTTTTATTTCCTGAGCTAAACCAAAAATATCAAGAATATCTTTATCGCTTTCATAGCCAATAGCTCTAAGCAAGGTTGTAACAGGCAATTTCTTTTTTCTATCAATATATGCATACATAACATTATTGATATCAGTAGTAAATTCCATCCATGAGCCTCTGAAGGGAATTATTCTTGCTGAATATAATTGCGTGCCATTAGCGTGAAAACTTGTACCAAAAAATACACCTGGCGAACGATGTAATTGAGAAACAACAACTCTTTCAGCACCATTTATCACAAAAGTACCTTTAGGAGTCATATACGGCACCATACCCAAATAAACATCCTGAATAATTGTTTCAAAATCTTCATGATCTGGATCTGTACAATATAGTTTTAGTTTCGCTTTAAGGGGAACACTATAAGATAGTCCCCTTGCTATACATTCCTTAATAGAATATCTGGGCGGATCTATAAAGTAATCTAAAAATTCTAAGACAAAATTATTTCGTGCATCTGTTATGGGAAAGTTTTCACTAAAGACTTTATATAAACCTTCATTTTTCCTTTTGTCAGGAATTGTTTCTAACTGAAAGAAATCTTGAAATGATTTTAACTGAATATCCAAAAAATCAGGATAAGCCCAATGAATTTTTGTAGATGCAAAATTTATTTTTTTATTTTTATTTAAAGTCAAGGTTTTAATTTTTTTATTTAGCTTTTATCTGCATTATTGTTAATAAAACAAAAAGATTAGAAACGAATATTAAAAAATATAGTGCTTTGCATTATAATATTTTGAATACATTATAATTTATAAAAATTGATTTGTTGACTTCTAAACGATTAAACAAAATTTTCAAAAAAAAGTAAAAAACTTCATTTATAAAACTAAATTCTTTCACAGGGCAAAATTCCTTAGGTATCAAACAATTGAACAATAAAACAATTAAACAATTTGATGAAAAATTAAAAAAGTTTTTTTATTTTTCAATATCAATAATAGATCAAAATAAACATTCCCTTTCATACACTATTTAGTGTCCGTCCATAAAGTCAGTGTTTGATTCAGAATGTTCGAGTTCGAGGCTTGCGAAGTCTTTAAAATAAATGAGTCCCCCTCAGGCGGATGACTGTTTTAAAGACGAGCATAACGAAGAAATCGGACATTATGGACAAACACTATTTAATTTCAACTTCTGCTCCTACTTCCTCTAATTGTTTTTTTAATGCTTCAGCTTCATCTTTAGTAACGCCTTCTTTAACAGCTTTAGGTGATGAGTCCACTAATTCTTTTGATTCTTTTAATCCTAAACTTGTTAATTGTTTTACCAATTTAATAACAGCTAATTTAGATTGACCTGGTGATTTGATGATAACATCAAATTCTGTTTGTTCTTCATCTTTTTTTTGAGCTTCATCTGTTCCTGTCGCTGCAATTACTGCAGGTGCTGCTGCAGGCTCAATTCCATAATCATTTTTTAAAATTTCAGCTAATTCGTTAACCTCTTTAACTGTTAAATTAACTAATTGTTCTGCAATAGCTTTTAAATCTGTCATCTTATTATAATTTATTTTTTTATTTAATGTTATTTATGAAATTATTTATATTTTAAACTACTTATTAGCAAATAATAATTTTTTAATCATTTTTTTCATTTTCATGATGTTTAACTTCTGATAATGTCTTAAGAATTCCTGCAATATTATTCCCTTGAGATTGCAAAGCAGAGATGACATTTTTCATTGGTGATTGTAATAGAGCAATTATATCTGCAACAAGTTCATTTTTAGATTTAATATTTACCAACATATTTAATTGTTCATCGCCAATATAAGTCATATCCTCAACATAAGCTGCTTTTAATATTGGTCTGTCAGAATTTCTTCTAAAATTCTTAATTATTTTAGCAGGCAAATTAGCTGTATCAGAAAACATAATTGAAGTAGAACCTTTAATAACATCGTACATTGATTCATAATTATCATTAGTTTTCTCCATTGCTTTTTTAAGCAAAGTATTTTTTACAACAATCAACTCAACTCCCTTTTTATAACAAATTCTTCTTAAGTCATTAGTTTTCTTAACGTTCAAATTTGATATATCAGTAATATACAAATAATTATTACTCTTTAATTTTTCTTTTAAGGAATCAATGAGTCGATTTTTTTCTTCTTTTCTCATAATTTATATTCTCAAATATTATAGAAACATAAAAAATTAAACTGAAATTGATTTTTGGTCAACACAAATACCAGGGCTCATTGTACTTGAAATATAAACACTTTTAACATAAGACCCTTTAGCAGCAGCAGGTTTTAGTTTTAAAATAGTTTGAAATAGTTCCTTTGCATTTTCAACTATTTTATTATTATCAAAAGACACTCTGCCTATTGCTGCGTGAATTATTCCAAATTTATCAACTTTAAAATCAATTTTACCTGCTTTAACTTCTTTAACAGCTTTACCAATATCCATTGTAACAGTACCTGTTTTAGGATTTGGCATTAATCCTCTTGGTCCTAATATTCTTCCTAAAGCACCAACTTTAGGCATAACATTAGGCATAGTTATTATTACATCCACATTAGTCCAACCGCCTTTAATTTTTGCAATATAATCGTCAAGACCATAATAATCAGCTCCAGCATCTTTAGCTTCTTGTTCTTTTTCAGGAGTACATAAAACCAAAACTTTTTTTGTTTTACCTGTTCCATAAGGTAATGTTACTGTGCCTCTAACCATTTGATTTGATTTTCTCGGGTCAACTCCCAAACGTATATCTAAATCAACAGATGCATCAAAATTAGTATAGCTTATCTTTTTCACTTCATCAACAGCTTCTGACAAATAATATTTATTTTTTTTATCAAATTTTGATAAAGCTTCTTTTCTTTTTTTTGTTATTTTTACCATTATTATCTTAGGTTAAAAAATATTTTTTTTATCAAAATGAAAAAAAATACATAAAATCTAATTCCCATATATTATAGGAAATAAGTTAATTTTAAATATTTAACAATTTCTATGTTCACTATTTGAGCATTATTTTTTAATTATCAGAAAAGGGTGATTCCCCATTAATAATAATTCCCATACTTCTTGCTGTTCCAGCAATCATTTTCATTGCAGATTCAATACTAAAAGCATTCATATCAGTCATTTTCCCTTCAGCAATAGTTTCAACCTGTTTCCAGGTAACAGAGCCAACTTTGTTTCTGTTACATTCAGGTGAAGCTTTTTGAATTTTAGCTGCTTCTAAAAGTTGAACAGCAACAGGAGGTGTTTTAATAATAAAACTAAAAGACTTATCATTATAAACAGTTATAACAACGGGAATAATTTTCCCTGCACTGTCTTGTGTGCGTCCATTAAACTGTTTACAAAAATCCATTATGTTTATTCCTTTTGAGCCTAAGGCAGGACCAACAGGTGGGGATGGATTAGCAGCTCCTCCTTTAATTTGTAATTTAATTAATCCTATAATTTTTTTTGCCATTTTTTAATTTTTCATTTAAAAGTAGTTCTATTCTTTTTCAACTTGCATAAAACTTAGCTCTAATGGGGTTTTTCTTCCAAAAATTTTAACCATAACCTTTAACTTCTTTTTTTCTTCATTTATTTCTTCAATAACTCCGCTAAAGCTATTAAATGGTCCATCAATTACTTTAACTGGCTCTCCGACAATAAATGGGATATTCACTTCTTCGCCTTGTTCAGATAATTCGTCAATCTTACCTAAAATTCTTTTTACTTCTGAAGGTCTTAAAGGATTAGGTTCTCCTTTTTTAGCACCTAAAAAACCAATTATACCTGGAACATTTTCAATAATATGTGGTATTTCGCCAACAAGAGCAGCTTCAATAAGTATATATCCGGGAAAATAATTTTTTTCCTTGCTAATTTTTTTTCCTTTTCTCATCTGAAATACTTTCTCTGTAGGTATAAGTATCCGAGAAATATAATCATTCAAATTTAGACGATTAATCTCATTTTCAATATATTGTTTAATCTTCTTTTCATTACCACTAAGTACTCTTAAAACATACCATTTTTTAATTTTTTCAGTCATATTTAATATTGAAATTAAAGAGATTAATTAAAAAATTATAACTATCAAGGAGCTATATTATTAAAAAAATTTATAAAACTCTTCTAACAATGATTTAAATGTTATATCCATCAAATAAACAATAATAGCTATAATAATGGTAGCAATGAATACAACATTAGTACTATTTTGTAATTCTTTCCATATTGGCCAGGAAACTTTATGCATCAATTCGTCATAAGATTCCTTAATATAAGATATAACTTTTGATTTTGCCATTTAATTTAATATTTTGCACGGGTGGTAGGAATCGAACCCACAACCAATGGTTTTGGAGACCACTACTCTACCAATTGAGCTACACCCGTTTATACTTAATTAGTCTTTTTGCGGATAAGATAGATTAAAAACAACATTTTTTATTTGTTATATCAGAAAAAGATATTCCTATAAAATCAAAGTATCTTTTTGCTGATATTTATCAATTATTCTATTATTTCTGTTACTTGTCCTGCGCCAACAGTTCTACCTCCTTCACGTATTGCAAATCTCAAATTTTTATTAATTGCAATTTCAGATATTAATTTAACTTCGATAGTCAAATTATCACCAGGCATAACCATTTCAACACCTTCAGGTAATATTATTTCACCTGTTACATCAGTAGTTCTAAAATAAAATTGAGGACGGTATTTATTATGGAAAGGAGTATGTCTTCCACCTTCTTCTTTTTTAAGTATATATACCTGAGCTTTAAAATGAGTATATGGATGTACAGAACCAGGTTTAGCAATGACCATTCCTCTTCTTATCTGGTCTCTGTCAATTCCTCTTAATAATAAACCTACATTATCACCAGCTTCACCTCTATCGAGGATTTTTCTAAACATCTCAACACCTGTAACGACTGATTTGAGCTTTTTTGCTCCCATACCAATAATGTCCACTGGATCCCCTGTTTTAATAATGCCAGTTTCTATTCTGCCAGTTCCAACAGTACCACGTCCTGTAATAGAGAATACATCCTCAACGGGCATTAAGAAATCTTTGTCAATATCACGTTTAGGTAATGGTATCCAGGCATCAACAGCATCTAGCAGTTCCCATAATTTTTCAACATATTTAGGTTCTTTGTTTAATGCTCCTAAGGCAGAGCCTCTGATAATTGGAGTATTATCTCCGTCATAATCATAAAAATTGAGTAGGTCTCTAATTTCCATTTCAACTATATCCAACAGCTCTTCATCATCAACTAGATCAACTTTATTCATAAAGACAACAATTTTAGGTACACCTACCTGACGTGCTAAAAGAATATGTTCCCGTGTTTGAGGCATAGGACCATCAGTAGCTGCAACAACCAAAATTGCTCCATCCATTTGTGCAGCACCAGTAACCATATTTTTCACATAATCAGCGTGGCCCGGACAGTCTACGTGCGCGTAATGACGCTTTTCTGTTTCATATTCAACGTGAGCAGTATTAATAGTAATACCTCTTTCTTTTTCTTCTGGTGCATTATCAATTTGATCAAAGGATTCATATTTTGCTAATCCTTTATCTTGTAAGTTTAAGGTAATTGCAGCTGTTAAAGTTGTCTTACCATGATCAACGTGTCCAATTGTCCCAATATTAACATGAGGTTTGGAACGATTATAATGTTCTTTTGCCATAACAAATAATGTTTAATAAATATATATTCCTAATTTTCATTTTATTTAATGAGCCAATGACGGGATTTGAACCCGTTACCTCGTCCTTACCAAGGACGCGCTCTACCAACTGAGCTACATCGGCTTAATAAGAGCGGAAAACGGGGATCGAACCCGCCACCTACAGCTTGGAAGGCTGTCGCTCTACCAAATGAGCTACTTCCGCTTATGTTTCTTTAAAATTGTGGGGAGAGGAGGATTCGAACCTCCGAAGGCTTAGCCAACAGATTTACAGTCTGCCCCATTTAACCACTCTGGAATCTCCCCTTTTTTATTAAATGGTTTCGAGCCGATGGACGGATTCGAACCGCCGACCGGCTGATTACAAATCAGCTGCTCTGGCCAACTGAGCTACATCGGCTTTTTTAATTTCATTTTTCTCTTATTTATATGCGCCCTTGTTATTACTTTTATTATTTATTATATAAATTACCTTAAAAAAACATTCCTTTTTAAGGGGCTGCAAAATTATATATATTTTGATAATAAACAAAGTTTTTTTGATTTTTTATTATTGTTGTCCTATAAAAAATAATCTAAAATAATAAAATGTCCTATTTATAATATTTTGATAAATATTTCGCCTATATGCAGCTGCGATTGTTTCGGTTGCATTTTTCTACAAATATTCCTTCTTTACAGGACTTTTTCTAACTCTGTCAGCAGTGAAATGTTTATAGAATATTTAATAATAGCAATTTTATAGCTCCCTTGAGTCCGTAAACTAAACCTATTACAAAACTGAACTTAATGCTATTGTTAGCAATACTCGCTTAGAGTTTCTCACCATAGACAATACTATACCAACGATGCTTTTTCGCTTCACTACACCAACACCGACATACATTTTAGCTTTTTATAACGAAGTAATTTGCGAATTTAAAGACATATTAGAATACATTAGTAATAATTAGTTTTTGAAAGTTCTCTTAGGAAAACTAATTAACATTGAATAAATATTTAATCGGATAATAATAATATTTTTTTTATTTTCTTCTGATTTTCTCTTTATGTTTAGTAAGTTGTTTACGAAGAGCTTCAACAGCAACATCAGTTGATTCTTCAAAAGATTTACTCTGTTTTTTTGCAAAAAGATCATTGCCTGAAATTCTCAATCTTATCTCAGCAATTTTATTATTTTGCTTTTCATTATTATTAAGTTTCAAAGTAACCTCACCTCCTATCACGCCATCATAAATTTCGGATAATTTCCCAACTTTTTCGTTGATAAAAGATTCTAACTTTTTATCCGCCTTAAAACGAACAGAATTAATGTTAATTTTCATAATAAATCTCCTTTTTTTAAGCTTTTGGATGTGCTTGTTTATATATTGTTTTTAATTGTTCTATCGAATTATGAGTATAAATCTGTGTGGCTGACAAACTTGAATGACCTAATAGTTCTTTAATTGCATTCAAATCAGCTCCATTGTTTAACATAATAGTTGCAAAAGTATGACGCAAAACATGAGGACTTTTTTTACTTAATGTCGTTACAATACTAAGATAATGATTTACAATTCTATATACAAGTTTTGAATAAATTTCCCTTCCCTTTTCAGTAATAAAAAAATACTCATTTTTATCTTGATCTTTTATATATTTTCCCCTATAATGAATATAATTCAACATTGATTCTTTTAAATTATTGCTAAATGGTATAATCCTTTGCTTATTCCTTTTACCTAAAACTTTAATATTAGAAGAGTTAAAATCTATATCAGCAATGCGAATATTAATTAATTCGGACAAACGCATTCCTGTATCATAAAACATCTCCATAATTAACCGATCTCTTGCAGCACGAAAACCTTTACCAAAATCAACTTTATCAAATAATAAATCCATTTTTTCTTTTTCCACAAAAACCGGTAATTTTTTCGACATTCTTGGGGAAATAATCTTATCCATTGGATTTTCTGCAATGATATTTTCTTTTATAAGGTATTTATAAAAAGACTTAAGGCTGGATAGTTTTCTGTTAATGCTTCTCGTTGATATTGAATTTCCCATCAAATACACAAGCCATGAACGAACTATATTATAATTAACATCTTTAATATTATCTGTATCATATTGAGTTTTGATAAAAGTAAAAAATTGATTTAAGTCATTCTGGTAGGCAATTACGGTATTATATGAATACCTTCTCTCAAAATTTATATATTGGATAAATTTTTTGATCATTAAAATAAAAGAAGTTTTATTTCACTTTAATTTTAAAACGTCTAAAGTTATAAAATATTTTAATGAAATAAAAATTATTTCTTAAAAAATCTTAATAAAAAATATGATTTTCTGAAAAGGAATTTTAAGTTTATCCTGATAATAAAAGAAGTTTAATAAACAGATTGAATATAAGTATAATTCGATATTTTAACAATTTTATCCTTCTTCTGATCTTCTAAGATTTTGAATATATATAGCTTTTAATTTTTCTTCTCTTCGTTTAACTGAAGGTTTAGTAAATTTTTGTCTTTCTCTTAATTCTTTAATAACTCCGGTTTTTTCAAATTTTCTTTTGAATCTTTTAAGAGCTCTATCTATATTTTCACCTTCTTTAATAGGAATTATAATCATAATTATACTTTTATTTTATTTTAAGGGGTTTATACAATATTTTTAAATTTCAAACTGCAAAAGTATAAAAAAGATTTTATTCTACCAAAGAAAACATTAAATATTACCTAAAATTATTTTCATGCGTTTATATTTTTGTAGTTCATTTACCCTGTGAAATAATTTCGCTT
>CAYNBX010000014.1:0-16479 GCA_964395505.1 uncultured Bacteroidales bacterium
ATCAGGGTGAAATGTACAGGGCCTGTCCAAATTAAATCTAAAATCCAAAATCTAATATAAGAGCAAAAAATATTTTTCCCAATTATATTTGACTTAGAACCGTAATTTTATTATCTATCTGATAGAATTTCAGAATATTAACAAAATAAACCTAATATATGTCTTTTTAAATCATGCTTGTTTTTATTTCTTAATAAGATTCAAATTAATTCTTGTGTATTTATAATTATATTGTATTTTTGACAAATAATTTAAAATTGAATTAAACTATAATTAAAAATCAAGGAAAAATGTCAAAAAGGACCATAGTATCATTGCCAGGTGATGGCATTGGGAAAATTGTTTTAAAAGAAGCAATTAGAGTTTTAGATGCAGTAGGATTTGATGCAGAATATATTAATGGTGATATGGGTTGGGAATTTTGGTGTAATGAAGGTAATCCTTTGCCTGAGAGGACTATCAAATTATTAGAAAAATATAAGATAGCTTTGTTTGGTGCAATTACATCTAAACCAAAAGATGAGGCAGCTGCAGAACTTTCACCTGAGCTGCAGGGCAAAGGATTGGTTTATTACAGCCCTATTGTTTCTTTACGTCAGCATTTTAATCTGGATACTTGCATAAGGCCTTGTAAAACTTACGAAGGAAATCCTTTAAATTTTATCAGGAGAACAGCTGACGGTGGAATAGAAGAACCTGATGTTGATGTTGTAATTTTTCGTCAAAATACTGAAGGTTTATATTGTGGAGTTGAATGGACAAATCCAGGTGATGCTGTTTATAAAGCATTGATGACTCATATTAAATTTCAAAAGAATTTTGCTGATGTTCCAGTAGAAGAATTATCTATTTCAACGCGTATTTTTTCAAAAAAAGCTACTGAAAAAATTCTCCGTAAAGCTTTTGAACACGCACGTAAATTTGCTTACAAATCAGTTACACTTTGCGAGAAACCTAATGTGCTTCGTGAGACTTCAGGAATGATGTTTAAGATGGCTAAAAAAATGCAGGCTGAAGATTATCCTGAGATTATTCTTAAAAATACCAATATTGATGCGCAAATGATGTGGCTTACTAAAAATCCTGAAGATTATGGCGTTCTTGTTGCTGGTAACTTGTTTGGTGATATTATTTCTGATGGTTTTGCAGGATTGATTGGAGGTTTGGGATTTGCTTGCAGTGCTAATATTGGTGATGAAGTTGCAGTTTTTGAACCAACTCATGGCTCTGCTCCTAAATATGCCGAATATCCTGTCTCTATTGTAAATCCTATTGCAATGATTTCTTCTGCTTGTATGATGCTCGACTATGTTGGCGAAACTGACAAAGCAAAAAAAATACGAAATGCTATTGCCAGAGTTGTTAAACAAGGCAAAGTGAAAACCTATGATATGATGAAGATGCACGGCAGTCCTGATGTGATTAAAAAAGGTGCTGCTTCTACTCAACAGATGACTGATGCTATTATTGCTGAATTATAATGACATACTCTAATCTTTTTTTAAATTGATATAAAACTTTCCTGCTTTTTAGATAATTTAAATAGTTTTGATATGAATATAAATGATTTATGGCCTGAATTAGAATGGATAAAAGATAAAGATTTAAGAGATAAAGTTGCTAAAACCTGGGAGCTTGCTCTTGGAAAAAGCGTGTTGACTATTGAGGATTTACAAAGAATACCTTTTACGCTTTTATGTGGACCAGACCTAAAAGTTAGTTTTATGGCTCATAAAAGATGTGTGGTTCATATTGCAAAAGATAGTGGAGAAAAAATTAATGAATTTTTTAAAGACGAAATTCCTGTTAATATTGATGTTTTAGTTGCAGGTGCAATTTTATGTGATGTAGGTAAATTGTTAGAATATGTTAAAGATGAGAATGGCAAGATTGTTCAGGGAAAATATGGTAAGTATCTGCGGCATCCTTTTTCAGGTGTTTCATTAGCAGAAGAATGTGATGTACCTGCTGAAGTTTGTCATATTATTGCTGCTCACTCTAACGAAGGCGATCTGGTTAAAAGGACAACTGAAGCATACATAGTTCATTATGCTGATTTTATGACGTATATGCCTTTTAAAGATAGACTTAAGATTTAGAATTCATAATTTAAAATTAATGATTATCATTTTAATACCTTAAATTCGCAAATTACTTCGCATAGAAAAGTTGAAATGTCAGTCAGTGTTGGCTGAGCACTGCAAAGAGCATCCCAGTCGCAGCCCTTTTTACGAATAGAAAGTCTTAGCGAGCATTCTCAACAATGTCATTAGGTTCGGCTTTACATAAGATTTAGTTTGCAGATATGGTAATATTAAAAAAAAATAAAATTAGATAAATATGGAAAAAACTATTTCAAGACAAATTGCACAATTTGCTATTAATCTTAAATATGAAGATTTGCCTGAAAAAGTAATTAATGAAGTTAAACGTTATCTTTATGATTCAATAGGTTGTGCCTATGGAGGTTATCACACAAAAGACGTAAATATTATTCGTGATATTTATAAGACAATGGGGGGGAAGCAAGAGTCAACACTTATTGGTTTTGGAGATAAAATGCCTGCTGTAAATGCAACTTTGGTGAATTCACTTATGATAAGAACATTGGATTTTAATGATATTTATTGGAAACAAGATCCTTCTCATCCTTCTGACCTCATTCCTGCTGCTTTGTCAATTGGGGAGATGTTGGATTCTGATATGAAAGAAGTTATTACAGCAATAGTTTTATCTTACGAATTTGAACAAAGGATGTGTGAATTTGCAGTACCTGGAGTAAGAGAGAGAAAGTGGCATCACGGTACAATAACACAATTTGTTTCGCCCATTGTTGCAGGTAAATTATTAGGATTAGATGAAGATGAAATGGTGAATGCTGTTGGTATTAATGCTTGTCATAATTATACAATTGGTTGTCCTACAGCAGGGAAATTAACTATGATGAAAAATACTGTTGACCCAATGGCTGTTCAGTCTGGAGTTTTTGCTGCTTTAATGGCAAAAAAAGGATATACTGGAACTGAAGCAATTTTTGAAGGCAAAGAAGGATTTATGGATGTGTTTGGGCCTGAATGGGATATTGAAAAATTAATTGGAGGTTTAGGACAGGATTTTAAAATTTTAAAATGTGGGATGAAAGCTTTTCCAACTGAAGCTCTAACCCATACTCATATTACTGCAACTTTAAAAACTGTTATTGATAACGATATAAAACCAGAAGATATTGAAGAAATAAAAATTAGGGCTATTCCCAAAGCTGTTGACATTCTTTTTGATCCTCATAAATATGAGGTAAACTCCCGTGAAACTGCTGACCACAGCTTACCTTACTGTATTGCAAGAGCTGTTATTGATCGTAAAATAACTACTCAAAGTTTTAATGATGATAAATTATTTGATCCTTTGATTAAAGATTTAATCTATAAAATTAAAGGTGAAGCAAGTTTGGAATTTGAAAAAATGTTTCCTGCTAAACAACCTTCACAAGTTAATATTAGAACAAAAGACAATAAAGAATATTCAGTTTATTTAGAATATCCCAAAGGAGATCCAAGAGAACCAATGACTTTAGATGATTTGACAAATAAATTCAATTCTCTTTCACAAGGTTTGTTGAATAAAGATAGACAAAGAGAAGTTAAAGATATAATTTTTGATTGTGAAAATATATCTGCTAAAAATTTTATGTCTAAATTAATTGTTTAGTTTTATTTTTCAATTTATATTTATATTCTATATTAATTTGATATTAAGATTATTCCGAGATATAAAGTTGAATATAATTGGATAAATGTCTTTTTATTTAACTTTTATTTATTTTCTTTTTAAATCAATATTGACAGATATTAATTAATATTGTAATTTTACAAGTTTTTTCACAAAATATTTCAATTATGAATTACAAGCAATTTTATACAGAATTAGGCAAATTATCTTATGCAATAGCGAAATCAGATGGGAGTATTAAGGAAGTAGAGAAGGAAGAATTTCTTAAGATTATAAAAGATGAACTATTGCCTTTTGAAAAAAGTGTTGATGATTCTGGAACTGATAGTGCTTATTATACAGAATTTGAATTTGAGACTTTGATGGAACGAAATGCTGGTGTAGATGAAACATTTAAGTCATTTATTGATTTTGTTGAAAAACATAAGTCTGCTATTAATGGGAAGTTAAAACAAAGGTGCCTTAATGTTGTAAATAAAATAGCATTAACTTATAAAGGTATGGAAGAACCAGAAAAAGTTTTAATTGAAAAATTGAAAAAAAAGCTTAATACACTTTAACTTTAAATCCTTTCCGAAAAATCTAAATTTTGAAAAATAATTCCTTAAAATTTTATTTTGTATTTGAATATTGAATAGATAATAAATTCTTTTAAATTATATAGCAATAAATTAAATTTAAAATCCAAAATTTAAAATCTTAATTCTCTTTGGTCATAGCCTGCAACTGCACTTCTGGGGATATTTAATGTGTTCTTTTACACCTGATAAGAAATAAACAAAATTATTTTGCTATTTTTTTCATTCTTTTTCTTTCCAGTTCGTTTAAAACAATTTTTCTCAAACGTATTGATTTAGGTGTAACTTCAATATACTCATCATTTTTTATATATTCCATTGCTTGTTCTAAAGAGAATTTTTTAGCTCGTGAAATCATAATTTTATCGTCTGAACCGGAAGCTCTCATATTGGTTAACTTTTTGGTTTTTATAACATTAACAACAATATCATTTTGTCTTATATGTTCTCCAATAACCTCGCCTGCATAGACTTTTTCACCAGGTTCAATAAAAAATATGCCTCTATCTTGTAGTTTATCAATAGAGTAGGGGATAGCTATTCCAGTTTCCATTGCAATTAAAGCACCATTTCTTTTTATTAAAAGCTTACCTTTAAATGCTTCATAAGCTTTAAAACGATGTGCTAAAATTGCTTCCCCTTCTGTTGCTGTTAAAATAACATTTCTTAAACCAATAAGACCTCTTGAAGGAATACTGAATTCTAAATTTATTCTGTCTCCTCTTTTCTCAATATTCATTATTTCACCTTTTCTCTCGCTTACAATTTCAATTACTTTTCCTGAAAAGTTTTCTGGTACATAAATAGTTAATAGCTCTATTGGTTCGCATTTTTCACCATTAATATTCTTAAATATTACTTTTGGTTGTCCAAGCTGAAATTCATAACCTTCTCGCCGCATTGTTTCTACTAATATTGAAAGATGGAGTATGCCTCTTCCAAAGACCATCATAGAATCCGGAGAATTTGTTTCCTGAACTTTTAAAGCGAGATTTTTTTCTGTTTCTTTAAATAATCTCTCTCGTATGTGACGTGATGTTATATATTTACCTTCAGTACCAAAAAAAGGAGAGTTATTAATAGTAAATAACATACTCATAGTTGGTTCGTCTATGTGTATTGATGGCAAAGCTTCAGGGTTTTCAAAATCTGCAACAGTATCGCCGATTTCAAAGTTATCAAGTCCAAGTATTGCACATATTTCACCTGCGTGGACTTCTTTTTTTGTCCTTTCTTTGCCAAGTCCTTCAAAAACATATAATTCTTTAATAGTTGATTTATGAATTGTACCATTACTTTTAACAATAGAAACTTTCATTCCAGATTGTATAATGCCTCTGGAGATTTTTCCTATCGCTATTCTTCCAACATAAGATGAATAATCTAAGGAAGTAATCATCATTTGTAATGTTCCTTTTTTAAATTTAGCAGCAGGAATATATTTAATTATTATGTCTAACAAATAACTTATGTCTTTATTTGGTTTTTTCCAGTCTTCAGACATCCATCCTTGTTTAGAAGAACCGTAAACTGTTGGAAAATCTAATTGATCTTCAGTAGCCTTGAGGTTATACATTAATTCAAAAATTTGTTCCTGAACTTCTTCGGGTCTGCAATTTGGTTTATCAACCTTGTTTATAACAACAATAGGTTTTAAATTTAGCTCTAAAGCTTTTTGCAAAACAAAACGAGTTTGAGGCATAGGTCCTTCAAAAGCATCTACAACTAAAAGAACACCATCAGCCATATTTAAAACTCGTTCTACCTCACCCCCAAAATCAGAATGACCCGGGGTATCTATAATATTTATTTTTACACCTTTATATCTTACAGAAACATTTTTTGATAAAATAGTAATCCCTCTTTCTTTTTCCAGGTCATTACTATCTAAAATCAATTCACCCATATTTTGATTATCACGAAACAAATTCGTTTGATATAACATTCTGTCAACAAGTGTTGTTTTACCGTGATCAACATGAGCTATTATTGCTATATTTCTGATATTTTGCATTCTGATGAAATTATTTTTAATAATTTGCAAAATTATCTTTTAAAATTTGTTTTAAGCTTTAAAAGATGATTTTTTATTGTATGTAAAGCAGAAATTTATTTTTAAAGTGATAATGATTTTGTTTTTGGAATTTAATTTTTTGTGTTTTAATTTATTGAATTATGAAAAAATTTATTAGCAAATTGTTTGGTTCGTTGACTATGAGCCTGAGAGAATGTTTCATAATTGTTAAATTTGCTATGTTCTATATGAAGAAAAAATAAGATTTTATGGAGTAAACATTCAAGTAATGCACTATTGAATTTAAAAGGTGAAATAATTGAATTTGAGAGGATTTCAAGTTTATGTTTTTCTCTGTGGAAATAACACCTTGCCTGTTGAAATATTCTTCACTTTGTTACGAATTTCACAGGATAGGCAGTTTGGAGTGTATAACTTAAAAGAAATCAGTAATAAGTAAAATTTAGTATTATAGCCTAAACCTCAACAATTTTAACTTTTTCATCAATATAAAGCAAATATTTTTTTATTTCAGTATAACCCATTTCTGATAATAAATTTGCATAGTTATTAATTTGTTTAATATGAAATTTTTCGGTTTTTCCTGTTTTGTAATCAATAATAACAGCTTTTTGTTTATTTAAAATAACTCTGTCCGGTCTATATGTTTTGCCATTTGGTAATAATATCTCAGCTTCTGTTTTGATATTCAGGTTCTTTTCAAAATAAGGCTTAATATCAGGGTAGGAGAGCAGTTGGTTTATTTTTTCATATAATTCTTTTCTTTCTTTATCATCAATGATTCCGCTAAAATACATACTATCTAAAGTTTTATCAACATCATCATAATTTTTTATTTTTGATAAAGCAGTGTGTATTATGTTACCCCATTTTTGATTTTTTTCAGTCTTATCTATATCCCATACTTCAGGTGCTTTAATATTTATAAGTATTTTATTTCTCCAATCGTTTGAGATAAATGTTTTTAATTTATAATTGTTTTGTTTTGTTTTTGTTTTGGATTTGGCAAATGTTTTTGGAATGCCAAAAGTGTAATTTGTTTTGCCATCCTTCCATTGTGCTGTATTTTTAAGATAATGATAGAAAAACTTTGACGGAGAATTTATTTCCTGTATTTTCTTGGGAGGTAAACTTGTTAATATGTATAATCTGTCCGAAGCACGAGTCATCACAACATAAAGCAGATTAATAAGGTCTAATAAAGATTTGTTTTTTTCTTCTAAGTATGATTCTTTATAACATGTATATTCAAGTTCTTTTTTCGTAGGAATCAGCGCTGCTTTAAGTTTGGGAATTTCCTTTATATCTAAATCAACCCAGAGAGAATTATTTGTAATATTAAATTTTTGGTCAGCAAAAGGAAATATTACAACAGGGAATTCAAGACCTTTTGATTTATGAATAGTCATTATGTTTACTGCGTTAATTCCTTCATGAGCAATAATAGATGTTTTGTCTTTTTTTTCATCCCACCATTCAATAAAATCAGAGATGTTTGAATTTCTTTTTATTGAATATTCAAGAACAGCATCAAGGAAAAATTCAATGTAAGGATTTACAGTTTTATCTAATTCAAAAATTCTTATAAGTTCTTCACAAAGGTCATAGATAGGTAATTTTGTCAATTTTGAAACAGAAAAGTCAAAACCGTTTTTATGTAAGAAATCAATGAAAGCATTTGTAGATTTTAAACAATTATTAAAAGAATTTTTAGGTGCATAATTATTTATTTGTTGTAAAGTTTCATGAAATCCCACAGCAGGAATTTTTTTTGTAGATACAAGAAAATTTATCATCTCTGCTTTTGCAATAATAGAAGAAGTATCATTAAGAACCTGAATGCATGAAAAGAGAAAATTTATTTCAGGGGACCTGCTTAAGAGTATAGATTCTGATGAGATAACATCAATATTTTGTTTGATAAGATATCTTGCAACATTGCTTGCATCCTTATTGCTGCGGCATAAAATAGCAATATCTTTTAAATCAAATTTATCGTTTTGTAATTCATTAATAATTTCATTAATTTTTTGATAATTCAGGTCTTCATAAGAAAGAGCATCATCTTTTTTATCAAGAAAATCAATATTTACAAGTCCTCCAGTGTTTTTAGGATCGAATTCCTGTTCCAGATTTTCATAAATTGATTTTAATGATGATGGGATTATCTCATATAATTCCTTAAAAAATTTGTTATTAAAGTCAACGATTTCTGCTTTGGAACGAAAATTTTTATTCAAGTTATTTTCTTTATAGTTTCTGATAAGACTTTGTTCCCTTTGATCATTAATTGGATTATTATTTTTTTTATAAACTTTAGGCAGCTGAGCAAATTGTTCTACTTCACCATTTCTCCATCGGTAAATAGCCTGTTTGCCATCACCTACCACCATATTGAAATTGCCTTCTGCAAGTGAGTTATCTATTAAAGGTAAAAAGTTTTGCCATTGAAGTATTGAAGTATCCTGAAATTCATCAATAAGAAAATGTTTATATTTCTCACCTAAACGTTCGTATATAAAAGGTATTGGTTCGTTTAAAACTATTTCTGCTATTCTTTTATTAAATTCCGAAATGTGAACAATATTATTTCTTGATTTTATTTCATTAATTGTCTTTTCTATTTCATTCAAAAGAGCAATAGAATAAATATTACGGTTCAATAATTTTAAAATAATATATTTATCATAATGTTCAGCTAGTTCATCTTGAATTTTATAATAAATATCAAAAAGCTTGTTTTTTATAGAATCTATTGCTTCTTTCTCAAAAGTGTTGGCTTTGCTGCTGTACCATTTATTTTCTTCAATGGTTTTTGTAACAGAAGAATTAGGTATAAGTTTGTCAAAATGTTTTAAACTAAGGTTTTCAAAGTACTTTCCAGCTCCACTTGTTGTATGGAAGAATGCAGTATTATTTATATTTTTATTTTTTATTAAATTGTAAGCTCTTGTTGATAAATCAATTATTGTATTTTCAAAATTTTTAGTAATGATATTTATTTTTTCATTGATACTGAAAAAATCGTCTAATGAAAGTTTTTTAAGTTTATCAATATAAGATTGAGAATCTTCTTTCAGCAAAGAGAATGCAAATTTTTTAAGGTCATATTCAATATTCCACTGTTGTTCATTTTCTGTTTTAGATTCAGTAAAATTCACTAATATTTTAGTAAGCTTTTCATCATTACCCGCGCAGCTGAGCAAAAGGTCAATGGCTTGAGATATTAAGTTGTCAGTATCTAATTCAACGTCGAAATTAAGAGGAAGATGAAGGTCGTGAGCAAAAGTTTTGATTATCTTATGTACGAAGCTGTCGATAGTAGAAATTGCAAAATCAGAATAATTGTGTAAAATAAGTTCAAGTACTATGTTTGCTCTTTGAGAGATAGTATCCTGGTCAAGATTTGTTTGTTCAATTAGTTCAGGTAAAAGGAATTTAAAAGTTTCAGATTCGGTATTATCAGATGCAGCAGAAAGTTCTTTAAGATAGTTTATGATACGTTCTTTCATCTCATTAGCTGCCTTGTTAGTAAAAGTGACAGCAAGTATATTTCTGAATTCTTCAGGAGATTGTAAAACGATTTTTAGATATTCTTTGACAAGATTAAATGTTTTTCCTGAACCAGCGGAAGATTTATAGACAGTGAAGTTCATTTTTTAAGTATTAGTTATGTCAATATAAGTTATACTGTTAGCTATATATTGCCAACAATGGAATGCAGTTCGGCTTTGCATAAGATTTAGTTTGCGGATATAAGGTTAAAATAAAAAAAATATAATGAACAACTTTATATCATTGTTTAATGAAAAAGTGAAACAGAGAAATATTTAAAAAAATATTAAATATTTAACAGCTGCCATAGAGGCAAATGAAACCTAAGGGATTTATGTTTTTTGTTAATAAATCAGCTTTACTTTGAGACATTTATTCAATGATAACTCGTCTTACGAAAGGAATTTTATCGATTTTCAATTTCATAATATAAATGCCAGGAAGTAAATTATTATCTTTAATGTTCAGTTTTAAAATATGAGTTCCCTGGTTTTGTTTTGTATTAATATAAGTGTTTATTTTATTACCTAAAATTGAGTATAGAGAAAGTTCAACATCAGCAGTTTTTGATAGTTTATAATTTGCAGTTATAAAATTTGAACAAGGATTTGGATATACATTAAATGACGGTTTTTGCTTATCAATATTTTGAACAGCATAAGGATATCTGAGCGAGTCGATATAAGTTGCAGTAGCTGGTAATAAACCAATTTTAGTAATGGTTAAAAGGGGTTCTCCAAAGTTCTTACCAAGCCATTTGTATTCAATTTTATTAATATTTGTTGGGAAACCGGTTCCTAAAGAATCTATATAAGTGCTGTCGTGCTGTGATATATTAGATTTTATTCTAATAGTTTGGAATGTGCCGTAAGGTGTTGTTAAAGTACCCCAACCATCAACTGTATCTACTCTTTTTTTTATACTGCTGAAATAAAATAAAGAAGGAATATCTATTGAATAATTAGATGTAGAAGAATCAACATCTCCCATAGATTCAGGGAAATGATATATAACGTCAGCATTGTCGTATCCAATTGGAAATGGAATTCCATTTGTTGTGAATGCAAATCCAATTTCTGAATAAGAAGTATTATTCTCTTTGTAAAAATTATAAACATTAGAAAGCTGAATAGAGGGTATGGAATCGATGTCCCTCTTATGTAATGCTATTGTTGCTTTAAGTTTAGGGTATAAGGGATTGTTAAATATAAATTGATATGAAAGCGGTGTAGATGAAACGTTTACAAAAGTATCAACTTTTTGAATAACATAGTTTAAATCAGAAAAATCCCAGGTGTAATTTTCTCCTGTAAGAGTGTAATCAGTGCCACTTACAGATAAAGTTTCACTAAATCGAATGGTATCACCAACATTTGGCATATCATTATGCTCAATTACAATTTGAGAAAATGTGTAATTGAATGCTATTGAAACAATGATTAATGTGTAAAAAAACTTTTTCATAATAAATATTTTTTAAAGTTTCAAATCTTAAACAAATTTAGTAAATTTATTATTATGTTAGTTACAGGGAAATATTTTTTAAATAAAATTTATCATTTATTAGATTTGTTAATATTTTTAAGACTTCTAAAGCCTTGTCCTTGACCTTTCTTATCAAAAACTTATATTTCTATGAGTTTTGTTTCAGACACTATTAAAAAAAGACCTGCAAAGTTTTAAATATTGCAAGTTTATTATTTGATTTTTTTCGTCTTTTTTCTTTTATTTTTCTTGTGTTTAAACAAATCGCTAAATTTATCAAATTCTTTTCTATAAAATATTCCAATACCCTGGGTATAAGGAGCATTTTCATTTAAAAGGTCAATGTTATTTGATTTATTAAATGCTTTTACTCTAAGTCTTCCATCCTCTGTTATTTTAGCTTCAACATTTACGTCGCCAACAATATTACTTGCTTTTTGTGTGTTTTCATCTCCTCTTACGCCAAAATTTCCATCAATAGAAACCCTATCATTAAATAACTGAGTAGAAAGAGCAACTTCAAGTTCTTTATCAGAAATATTTCTCCCGGGATGATAATTTACGCCTACATCAAAGTCATTGCTTATTTTTGAGAGCATGCTGTTTAGTTGATTAGAAAGAACTTGAAATGATGAAGAACCTACACTGCTTGCAATAGAATTATTCTCGGAATTAAAGTTGAAACTTTTTAATACAAGCAAAGAAAACATTTGTCTGTTCATTTCTGTCTTGCTTGTTGTATCTATAGCACTATAAACAAGCTGTTTAATATCATTATCACAATTTGGTAATTCAATATTAAAGGAAATATCAGGATTAGATAGTTTTCCTTTTAAACGAAGGATACAATCAACAGGTATTTTTTTATTATACATATCATCATTACTTTCAGTGAACATTTGTAAACCATTTAAGGATGCTCTAACTTTATAAACTGCCTTCATATTAATATCAGCACTATAAGGATCTCCAGTCCATTTTATTTTTCCCCCTTTTCTAATTATAAAATTTCTATTTACAATGTTTTGAACAGTAAACAACATAGAGCCCTGGTTCATAATATAATCACCAAAGATGTCAAATTTTCCATTTGTATTATATTTCATTATAATATTACCATCTCCATTAACTTTAATGATACCCATTTGCCAGGGAAGTAATAATTGTATTTTTGCATCTTCAGTTACATCGAGATTCATATTAGAAGTAAAACCTGATAAGTTTATTTTATAAATTTGTTGTTTATGAGTTGTATCAATATTATTTATGAAATTGATAAAGTTATTTTCTAAAACATCTTTACTATATCTCACAGGTATATAAATCACAGTCCCTTTATTGGTTTTTGTTTTAACATTCATTACTGTATTATTAACAGGTCCTTTAATACTTATATCTCCTGTAGCTAATGCATTTCCATAAAACATATTATTTTGAGTTGCATCAGTATTTAAGCATGATAAATTATTAATATGAATATTTAAATCTAGAAGGGTTTTTTTAAAAAAATGATGATATATTTTCCCATTAATAACAGCAGTATTGCCAAGGGAGTCATAAGAAACAATACTATCTAAATTGATACAATTCTTTTCAAAATCAATTACACCGGAAAGAGAATAAATAACATTCAAATAATCAATTCTCATTTCAGTACGTTTTATTTTCATTTCTCCAGTCAGTTTAGGGTTTTCTGTAGTTCCTGAAAATTTAAGATTCCCTGTTGCTAAACCATCTAACTTTGTGCTGAAATAAGAAAAAACAGGAGTTAATGTTTTTAAATTGTAATTTTTCAAAAAAATGTTAAAATCGAAATTATTAGTGTCGTTTTTAGGGTAATAATAACCTTCAAATGTTAAGGGCTTCTTTTTGCCAATATTGCCTGTATAAATTACGTCTGATTTAACATATAAAGAATTTGTATTATTATTCCATATTGTTTTTAAAAAGGCATCACCTAATTTTTCATTATTAAAATATAAATTTTCTATTTTTAGAGCAGAGAGAATACTCGGGACTTTGTGAAGATTTGTAAGACAGATATTCCCGTTTAAAAATCCTTTTATGTCAATACCGATATTTTTAAATATAAGATCAAAATCGGAAATATTTAGTTTTATAAATTCAATTTTAAATTTGTCAGAAGGATTATCAGAAATAGTGCCATTGATTTTTAATTGTTGTTTACTGTTTATAAAAGAAAGGTCATTAACTAATATTGATGAGGTATCGATTGTTATATAATTGTCATTGCTAACAGTCCACAGAGTATCATTTATAAACATATTAGCTTTGTTTAATTTGATATTAGTTTTGTGATTATTGATAAAAGCGGCAAATCCTTCAATATCACCTGAATTTTTATTTATGCTTTCATTATTATTCCAAAAAATGGTATAGAGTAAACTGTCGTTTCTAAGAGAAGAATTAAATACGAGGCTGTCTATGCCAATAGCTAATGTATCATCTTCAGTTTTATTTTTAAATATCAAATGATTACATTTAGCATTTAAAAAAATGTTATTGTTTTGAGTATTTTCTTTAATAAAGCAGTTTTTGAATTTTATCCCGTTATATTCAATATTTTTAGAAATGGCATTAAAAGTTATTGATGGAATTTTTGAATTAAAGCTGCCTTGTAATTGAGTATTTGGAGCAATTATAAGTTTAGGTAAAAATAATTTGCTGATAACATTAATTTTTTTTAAGTTTATAAAATAGTTAAAGTTCTGGTCTGGAATTTTTTTAAAGATACTATCATCTTCAAAGTCAAAAGAGGGTAAGAAATTATTAATGCTCTTTTTAAAGGAAGGGTATAAGTCATTTAAAATAAAATAGCCTTTAATATCTGCATCAACAAAACCAGAATTAAAATTTAATGTTTTGTATCCATTTGTGTCTGATTTTTGGGCTATTTCAATATCTTTTAATTTATATATGGCATTATTTTCTTTATAAATAGTATTATTAATTTTAATGCTGCCTTGAATATCATCAATGTTATCACCTTGAAAATCAAATTTTATTTTAGTTGTTAGCTCAGATAAAGAATCTCTGTTTGTCAAATTAAGTTTATAAAGTTTAGCTCTTGATATATCTGTAATAAAATCAAAGGCTGGCTTTGATTTGCTTAAGTCAATTGCTCCTGCAAAATCCAGATTAATATTTTTATCTTTAATATTAAGAGTTCCATTAATTTTCCTTTTATTAAGTTGAGCATTTATTGAAACATTTTTATAGTTATAATCCTTGAAATCTAATGAATCAATAATGCCGTTTAACTTAATGTTAGCAGTTTTTTCACTTATGCCAGAACCAGTAATCTCAGCATCTATATTTAGTTTTCCAAAATCGTTTTTAAAAGGGAGAATAGTTCCTAAATCAAAGTTCCTGGCAATAATTTTTCCATTGTATTTTATTTTATTGTTTATTTTGTTATTTTTCAAACAAATATCAGTAGATAATTTACCAATATCAGTATAGAAATCGCAATAGGATACGAAATCATTATAAAAGCCAGTAAAAGAACCCTTTATTACGATATTCCCTAATTTATTTAATTCTTTTGGAATAATAATTTTATTTTCTCCATTTTTTCCCGCAAGTTTAAATGTTTGTAAATCCTTTTGATTTATTGCAAATTCTTTAATTGATGTATGTATATATGTTTCTTTAATATCAGGTAAGCCGT
Source organism: uncultured Bacteroidales bacterium (assembly GCA_964395505.1). GTDB lineage: Bacteria > Bacteroidota > Bacteroidia > Bacteroidales > AUK083 > AUK083. The sequence continues at coordinate 15,074 of CAYNBX010000014.1, forward strand.
TTAAGGTAATATCACTCCAAAAACGTGTTGACTTTCCGTATAAAAGGATTAATTTTCTAATCTTCAAATCTTTTAAGTTTCCATAAATATAAGCAGATATTTTAATTTTATTATTCATACCTTTCATTTCGGGTATAAAATAAGCAATATCATTAAGATTTACACTTGAAGGTTTTATATTAGATTTTATTTTTATACTGTTGATGAGCTCATTAAACGATTTAGTGTTTTTGTAATTAAGGCTCAAATCCAGAGTTAAGTTCGAGTTATTACTTTTTATATTTAAGTTTTGGGCTAATAATTCAACTGGACTAATTTTTAGTTTTGTAGATATGTTTTTTATGCAAAAACCACTATGTTCTTTAAATGAGAGTGTATTAATATTTGCGAAGATTGTATCTTTATTAATATTAATATTTCTTAATTCTGCATTTAAGCCGCTGAGATTTATATTATTAATATCAAAATTGTTTCTTGTAAAATTTTTATGTAAATCTTGATAAATAAAATGAGTGTTAATAACATCTAAATTTGAACAATGTATTTCCCATTTTTTATTAGAAGTTGATTTTTTAGTATTAAAATAATCAGCAAGAAATTGAAAGTTTAAAGTTGTGTCTTGTTTGTATTTTTTAATTGCAATATTTGCATTTTCAAGTGTTATTTTATCAATTTTAATTTTATGTTTTTTATATTTTAATTTATGTATATTAATCTTGAATCTTTTGGTATATAATAATAAATTATTATGTTGGTCTTTGACAGATAAATCTTCCAGAACTATATTTAGATAAAAAGTAATATCTACACCACCAACTTTTATTTCTGTATTTAATTCCTTAGATAAGTAAGAAGCTGCTTTATGAGCTAAAAAAGTTTGTACAGCACTGGTTCTTAAAATAGTGTATAAAATTGTTGGTATAACTATAATAAACAAACCAACATAAAGTAATATTTTATATTTCTTTTTGATAATTTTGCTGCTTTTAAAAGATTAATTATAATTTGATTTTTTTTAAACTTGAATTATTAAAATAATTTTTTTCTATTAATGATTTGATATAAGAATAAATCTCAAGTTATAAAGCTTTTAAGTTGTTATTCGACAAAAATAAATGAAACTTTTTAAAAAATGTTGACTATTATTAATATTTTATATTCTTATTTTAATTATTAAACTATTAAACAGCTTGAATTAGTATATTAATATGAAAAAATTAAAGAAATAATTTTTAATAAACTATGAGTTCACTTATGAAAGGAAAAAATTCAGGAAAAAACCGTTGAAACAGTTATGCTAATTGTATTGTGTGTCATTATCACCATACTTAAGTCTGGGATTAATATTTTTTTTAAGCAGGCTTAATTAGTGTTCGATTTAAAGTCGATGTTTGATTCGGAATGAC
>CAYNBX010000015.1:0-16439 GCA_964395505.1 uncultured Bacteroidales bacterium
CATCTTTTTATATTTTCATATATAACTCATTATTAAATGTTTACCTTGTAAAGATTGTATTAGTAATATTTTAAATTAGATATTAGATATTTGAAATTATGCTGCTAAAAGTAAGTTTTCCCCCAATTTCTAATTTCTAATTTCCAATTTCATTATATAATCATTCAAGTTATGTGTCAAAATTAAATCCAATCCCGAGTAATTGGGACTAAAATCGAAAATCTTTTTTGCTTATGTATGTTTTAAGTTACTTCAAATATTTATCAATTGTTGAGAGGAGTTTTTTAAATTTTATAGGCTTTGTTATAAATTCGTCACAACCAGCCTCATAACTTTTAGCTTCTTCTCCTGATAGTACATAAGCAGTTTGTATAATTACAGGTAAGTCTTTTCTAAATTTTTTTATTTCTTTTGTAGCCTCAAAACCGTTCATTTTAGGTAAATGAATATCCATAAGCACAACATCAATATCTTTATTAGATTTACAAAACTTAACTGCATCTTTACCATTTTCAGCCCATAAAACTTTAGCCTTAGTTCTATGTAAAGCAGCTTTAAAATACATATTACTTGTATCTACATCTTCAACAACAAGTATTACTTTCTTCTTCCAATCATAAGCATTAAAAATGGTATTTTCATTATTATTTTCTTTTTTATCCATAATATCTAAATTTTATTAAAATTCTAACAAATTATAAAAGTATAAAAAATATTTAAAACATATTATTAAATATATTTTCCAGGTCTTTAATTTTAAAGGGTTTGCTAATAAAGTCGTCCATTCCGGCATTTAAAAATTTTTCTTTATCACCTTTCATAGTGCTTGCTGTCATAGCTATAATTTTTATTTTATCAGTAATATTATTTTCATTTTCTATTTCTCTGATTTTTTTTGTAGCTTTAATTCCGTCCATTACTGGCATCTGAACATCCATTAAGATTAAGTCATATTTATTTTTTTTAAATTTTTCAACAGCGATTTTCCCATTATCAGCAACATCAATTTTATGCTCAAATCTTTTAAGATTAAATATCGCAACTTTTTGATTTATCTTATTATCCTCAACGAGAAGTATGGATAATTTTTTAACATTTTTATTTTTAACTTCTGTTGTTTTTATAATTTCTTTTTTTTCAGTTAAACATTTTTCAAACACAGCAGTAAACCAGAAGGTAGAGCCTTTGCCTTTTTTACTTTTAACTCCTATTTCTCCGCCCATTAATTCTGCCAATTTTTTGGAAATAGAAAGTCCCAGACCTGTGCCCCCGTATTTTCTCGTAGTTGAGAGCTGTGTTTGAGAAAATTCTTTAAAAAGCTTTTTCTTTTCCTCTTCTGAAATGCCAATCCCAGTATCAATAACTCTAAATAATAATTTTATGGTTTTTTTATTTTGTTCAAGTGGAATAATTTCTATTTTTACACTTCCTTTATCAGTGAATTTTATAGCATTATTAACTAAATTTATTATTATTTGTCTTATTCTAAAGGGGTCTCCTTTAATAAATTTGGGTATATTAGGATCAATATTTTGTATTAAGCTTAGTTGTTTATTTTTTGCTTTTAAGCTTAGTAATTTGATAATATCTTCAATGGTTTTATTTAGATTAAATTTCAAATTTTCAAGTTCTATTTGACCTGATTCTATTTTGGAAAAATCTAAAATATCATTAATAATAGATAGTAAATTATTTCCAGAGATTTCAATAATATTAATAAATTCTTTTTGTTCTTTACTTAAATCTGTTTGCTTCAGAATATCAACCATACCAATAATACCGTTCATTGGTGTACGTATTTCGTGAGACATATTAGCAAGGAATAATGATTTTGTTTTAGTTGCATTTTCTGCTTTTTCTTTAGCATATTTCAAGTTTTTATTTGTTGCTTTTAATTCTCCTATTAAATTAGTAAGTTGATTTTTTTGCTTATAAAGTTCAAGAAATATTTTAACCTTACCTCTTAATATTTCTGGTATGATTGGCTTTGTGATAAAATCAACTGCACCTGTCTCCAGACCCTTTATTTTGTAATAGTATTCTGAATAAACAGCAGAAATAAAAATCACAGGCAATAATTTAGTACTTGAAGACTGACGCATCAATTTTACAGTTTCGTAACCATCCATATCTGGCATTTGAACATCAATAAGAGCAATAGCAAAATTATTGGTTAATGTTTTAGATAGAGCTTCATTACCTGAAAGGGCTCTTACAAATTCAACATTAAAATCGCTTAGTATTTTTTCTAAGGAAATAAGATTTGCTAATTTATCATCAACAATTAATATTTTTGGTTTTTCGTCCATAATTGATATAATATTTTTATATTTAATTATATAATAATATACTTTGATATATTTTATAAAAAATATACAAAGCTGAACTAATATTTGTTAATTTCTATATTTATAGGTTTTATAATAATGTTTATTTATACAGCCAAACACGCATAAGAGACAAAAGTTTTTCAACAACTATGGGTTTTGAGAGATAATCATTAGCTCCAGCAGATATACATTTTTCTCTATCCTGTTTCATTGCTTTTGCTGTTAAAGCAATAATAGGTAAATCTATAAACTTATTTTGTTCTCTTATCTTTCTTATTGTTTCATATCCGTCCATTACAGGCATCATGATATCCATTAAAATTAAATCAATATCATTTTCCTTATTTACTATATCCAATGCCATTTTACCATTTTCAGCTTTAAGAACATTCATACCTCTTTCTTCTAATACTTTAGTTAAAGCAAATACATTTCGCATATCATCATCTACAATAAGTATTTTTTTATTTTCAAAAATCAAGTCTTTGTTGTATAAATTACTAATAATCTTTTGTTTTTGTTCAGGCATATCACTAACAACTCTATGTAAGAAAAGAGCAGTTTCGTCTAAGAGACGTTCTTCAGATTTTACACCTTTAATAATTATAGAATCAGTAAATCTCATTAAATTATCATTTTCTATTTTTGTTAATTCTTTGCCAGTATAAACAATAACAGGAGGCAATTCAATATTTTTATCTTTTTTAAGTTTCTCAAGTAAATCTTCTCCTGCCATATCAGGTAGTCCCAAGTCCAATACTATGCAATCAAACTTCTGGGATTTAATTTTTTTGACAGCATCTTTCCCTGTTTCCGCTTCTGTAATTCTAACATCACTGCCTCCTATTAAAACTTTAATGCTTTTTCTTGTATTTTTATCATCTTCGACAATCAAAAGTTCTTTAACTTTCCGTTTATTAAAATTTTCAATTTTATCAAAAGCATCATCTAAATCTTCTTTTTTAACGGGTTTAGTTAAATAACCTATTGCTCCCTTTTTATATGCATCAATTGTTTCTTCTAAAACAGACATCATATGAACAGGAATATGTCTTATTTTTGGATTACTTTTAAGGTTTTCCAGTACAGTCCAACCATCAATACCCGGAAGCATAATATCAAGTATTATAGCCTGAGGTACATATTGTTCTGCTAATTTCAATCCTTCTTCTCCTGTTGCTGATGCTATACACTTAAAATTTTTTTCGTGACATTGCCTCATCAGAATCTTTGCGAAGTTAGGGTCATCTTCTATAACCAATATAATTTTATCATCTTCTTTCAATTTATCACGATCATCAGGTATAGATTGAACATCATCTATCATCTGTTGTTGAGTTTCTTTATCAGATTTTTCAATTTTCAAATGAGTATTATTTTCAATTTCATTATTCAATGAAGATGTATTAGCAAATACTTCTCTTTTTATTTCTCCGCTTTTGATATTTGTCTCAAAAGGAAGGTATAAAGTAAATACTGAGCCTTTACCAACTTCACTCTGCAATTGTATTTCACCACATAGAAATTTTGATAATTCCCGGGAAATTGAAAGTCCCAATCCTGTTCCACCATATTTACGAGATGTGCTTCCATCTGCTTGTTGAAAAGCTTCAAAAATCGCTAATTGTTTATTTTTTGGAATACCAATGCCTGTATCAATAACAGATATTGCAATGGATTTTTTATAATCTAATTTACTTCTTGATAAATCAACATCAATTGTTGGTTTATGAAAATCAACAGTTATACTTCCTTGTTGGGTAAACTTAATAGCATTTGACATCAGATTTTTGATAATTTGCTCTACTCTTTGCTGGTCGGTTTTTATTGACGATGGCAAATTATCATTTAATTTTATATTAAGTTTTAGATTTTTTTCTCTCATAGCACTTGTAAAATACATTTTAATATCATTAGCAATATCAAGTAATTTTACATCATTTATATTAAAGTTCATTTTACCGGCTTCTATTTTAGAGAGGTCAAGAATATTATTTATAAGAGTAAGCAAGTCATTACCGCTTTTATAAACAATTTCAGCAGATTCCAACTGATCTTTTGTAAGGTTCTTTTGTTTATTATCAGCAAGATCGCGTGAAAGTATAAGCATACTGTTTAGGGGTGTTCGTAATTCATGCGACATATTAGCAAGGAACTCAGATTTATACTTACCTGATATTTCAAGCTCTTTTGCCTTTTGTTCAATATTCTTACGGGCAGATTCAAGTTCAATATTCTTTTCTGTAATATTCTTTTTTTGTAGTTCCAGGGAATGTGTTTTTTCTTCCAATTCTTCATTAGTAACTCGTAATTCCTCTTGTTGAGCTTGTAGTTCTTGTTCACTTTTTTTAAGTGCTTCTGTTTGTTGTTCTAATTCTTCGTTTGATGTACGTAATTCCTCTTGTTGAGTTTGAAGCTCTTCAGCTTGTTGTTGGGTTTTTTCCAATAATGTTTTCATTTTATTACGTGACAAAGCAGAGTTAATGCCTATTGCAATGCTTTCCATAATTGAATTCAGAAATTCCATTTGTTGATCGGAAAATTCTTTTATAGATCCTAACTCTACCACTCCAATAAGTTTGTCTTCTAAAGCAAATGGATTTACAATAATGTTACGGGGTTTAGTATCGCCTAATCCTGAACTTATACGAAAATAATCGTCTGGCATATTGGTAACAGAGATCATTTGTTTTTCAAATGCTGCTTGTCCTACTAATCCTTCACCAATTTTTATTTTATTATTAAGACTTTTACGTTTTGTAAAAGCATAAGTTGCTGTAAGTTTAAGAGTTTCATCCTCTTCGTCTATTATATAAATTGCACCAATTAGTGCATTCAAATATTTAGCAAGATAAGTGATAATATTTCGTGATAATGATACTAAATCTAAATCACCTCGCATTTTTTCGTTTAATTTATTTTGACCAGTCTTTAGCCAATCTTGTTTTTCATTTTTTGCTGCAGCATTTTTAAGTGATATTGTCATTTTATTAATGGAACTAGATATTTCACCAATCTCATCTTGTGATGTTATAGCTATACTTGTATTAAAATCTCCTTTAGATATTTTTTTTACATTATTTAATATTTGTAAAATATCTTTTGAAATATTGTTTGAAATAAAAGAAGAAATAAAATAAAAGAAAGTACCCAATAATATAATTACTATTATCAAACCTATTAATAAATGTCTAAATATAATATCTTTTATTTTATTAATTCCTTGAGCAAATTCATCTTCAGCAGCGAACATTTTATTATTAGCTTTTGCAATAGTGGATAAGGCTTCTTTATTAGGTGTTTTTATATAATTCTCTATTGTTTTTTTAACTTTTAAACCATTGGATAATGATTTTTTAGCAATTAACATAGCTTTATTTAGCTGTGGATTATTCAACCATAATAGAATTTTAATCCTATTTGCCATCAATTCAGCATTATTACGATTGTTGTTAAAAACTTCAGAATAAGATTTAAATAATATATCAACATATTTTTCCTTAGAATTTTTTTTAATTAATTCTTTTTGTTTACTAAAAATCTCCGCATAATTATTTGCTGCATCTAATTGTTTATAAGCAGTGTTTAAATCATTTGCATCCTTAGTATTCAGATATTTATAGAAATTCTGAATACCTGTATGAAAATGAACATTCTGTACTCTTTCGCCATTAAGAATAATATAGATTAAACGGCTACTATTAAAAAAATAATAAGAAGCATATCCAATTAAAAACATACTTATTAGAGATGCAAACATCATAAAGAAAAGTTTTTTCTTAATCTTTAAATTTAAAAGCCATTTTTTCATAAACTGTTAATTTATTAAATTGTTAAATTTATTTACATTGTGAAATAATACTTTGCATTAAATCTATGTTTTATTTCATGGGATGAATTGTTGTTTTTTTAATTTATAATTGTTGTTTGTTTTATTTTTTATCTCTCAAAATCACCCTCAGCACGTATGTGGGGCGTTTGGAAGTTTGTTATTATTAATTTTATTTATTTAAAATTTAAAAACTCAGGGCTTCAAACTCTAAACTTTTTTTTCACTTATACAGCCAAACTCTCAAAAGCGAGAACAATTTATCAGTGTCAACAGGTTTTGCAAGGTATTCGTTGGCACCAGCATCAATACACTTAACCCTGTCGTCTTTCATTGCTTTTGCTGTTAAAGCAATAATAGGCAAATTAGAATATTTAATATCTTTTCTAATTTCTCTCATTGCCTCATAGCCATTCATTTCAGGCATCATAATATCCATAAGTATTAAGTCAATATCTGGATTTTTATGCAGCTTTTCAATACCTTCTTTGCCATTTTTCCCAATAATTATTTTTAAACCTTTTTCTTCAAGAATGCTTGATAGTGCGAAAACACTTCTCATATCATCATCAACTATTAATATTTTTTTATCTTTAAATACAGCTTCTTTATGGTTAAAATTTTCTATTATTCTATGTTTTTTAGCTGTTATGTTAGCATCTATATGATGAAGAAAAAGTTTAGCTTCGTCTGACAATCTCACGAGTGAGCGTGGTCCTTTAACAATAATACTGTCAGCGTATTTTTGGAGCCTTTCTTCTTCCTGTTTAGAAAGTTCTTTGCCGGTATATATAATTATTGGCATATATGAAATATTTTTATTTTTTCTGATTTTCTCAAGCAAGTCAAAACCAGACATATCCTTAAGTCCAAGGTCAAGAATTACACAATCATAAGATTCTTTTTTTATCAAATCAAAAGCCTTATTGCCATCAGCAACAGCTTGAGCCTGGACATGCCCATTCTCTTTTTTTATTAGTTCAAGAATACTTTTACGAACAACTTCTTCATCATCAATTATCAATAATTTTTTTAAAGGTTTTGAGATAATATCTTTAATTTTTGAGAAAACGCTATTTAATTTTTCAATGCTAACGGGTTTTGTAAGAAAGCCTATGGCACCCATTTTCATAGCATCTTCTTTTTTAGTAGATACAGTGATAAAGTGGACAGGTATATCATGTGTTTTTGGATTTGCTTTAAGTCTTTTCATAACTTCCCAACCGTCAATACCAGGCAAACCAACATCAAGAATAAGAGCACTTGGTTGATAAAAATCTGCATAATAAATACCTGTTTCTCCATCCATTGCTATCATTGTTTTAAAGCCTTTTTCTTTAGCCAGGTCATATAATATTTTTAAGAAAGCAGGATCATCTTCAATAACAAGAATAAACTTATCTCCTTTTTTTATACTTTCTCTATCATCGTAAAGGTCTTTAGGTAATGGAATAAGCTTGTTAACTTTAGTATATTTTCCGGGTTCTTTTATTTTATGAATTTTTGTAAGGGTTTTTTCTTCTTTTTTGATAACAGATATTTTTTTATCTAATTTTTCAGGCAGGTATAAAGTAAAAATAGTACCAAAGCCCTGTTTACTTTTTAAGTGTATTTCGCCGCCAAGGAGGGAAGCAAGGCTTTTTGATATAGAAAGACCGAGTCCGGTGCCGCCGTATTTTCTACTTGTTGTGCCATCAGCCTGCTGGAAAGCTTCAAAAATTATTTCTTTTTTATCTTCAGGTATGCCAATACCTGTATCTGATACATCAAATGCTATTGTGCTTTCGGCTTTTAATTCGTGTTTATGAAATTCAACATCGGCTTTAGGTCTGTAAATATTAACAGTAACACCACCTTTACTCGTGAATTTAATTGCATTAGAAAGAAGATTTGTTATTATCTGGTAAACCCTTTGAGTATCAGTAATCATAAATTCAGGTAGTTCTTTTTGAATATCTATTTTTATTTTTAGTCCTTTTTGTAGAATTAAAGGTTCAAAAGTTTTTTCTATTTGTTTTTTTAAAAGGGAAAAATACATCCTATCAATGTTAATATCCAATTTCCCTGCTTCAATTTTTGAAAGGTCTAATATCTGATTAATCAAAGAAAGCAAATCTTTACCGGAAGAATTGATTGTTTTAGCAAACTCAATTTGTTTTTCATATAAATTATTTTTATTATTTTCATATAGAAGTTGAGAAAGTATAAGTATGCTATTCAGAGGTGTTCTAAGTTCGTGCGACATATTAGCAAGGAATTCGGATTTATATTTACTTGCTAATTCAACTTCTTTTGCTTTTTTCGCAATTTCATCTTTTACTTTTCTAAGCTCTTCATTTTTAATTTTTATATTATTTTTTTCTATTTCCAGGGCTTGGGTTCTTTCTTCTAATTCTTCATTAGTAACACTTAGTTCCTCTTTTTGAGTTTGAAGAGATTCTTCTGAAGCTTTTAATGCTTCGGTTTGTTCTTCTAATTCTTCATTTGATTGTCTTAGTTCTTCCTGTTGAACTTGCAATTTTTCTTTTTGTTCTTGAGTTTGTTCAAGTAGTCTTTGAAGTTTGGCATGTGCTTGAGCAGAATAAACTGAGACAGCAATGTTTTCCATACAAATCTCAAGAAACATCTTCTGAAGTTCAGTAAATTTAGTTATTGAACCTAATTCTATGACTCCAACAAGTTTTTTCTCGTAAATAAAAGGAGAAGCAATAAAATATTCAGGTATTTTTTCATCAACACCATAATTCAATGGCGGCATATTATTTTTAACATTAGAAAGTTCAATTAATTGCTTATCTTTAGCAGCCTGACCAATAAGGCCTTCACCGATATTAAATTTTTTAAATTTATTTTTATGCTTGTAAAAAGCATAGCTGGCTTTAAGGTACAAGTAATTATCTCCTTCAAGTAAATAAAGCAATCCGATTTGTACTTTAAGGTATTTAACGAGAAATGAAATTATCTCCTGAGTTAATTCGGGTATATCCTTTTTTCCGCTAATTTTTTCATTTAAATTGGCAATACCAGTTTTTAACCAATCTTGTTTATTGATTTCTTGAGATGTTTCTCTTAATGTTTTAGTCATTTGATAAAGAGCAATACCGAGAGAATCCTTATTGCTTCTTGGAACAACATTAGAAGAGTAATCCCCTTTAGCAATAGTATTTGACTGTTCAACAACTTCTCTAAAGTTGTCAATCATCTGATTCATTGATTTGCCAAGTACATCATTTTTACTTCTGACATTAAATTTTTTACTAAAATCGCCTATTGCAATTGATTCACTTATTACCGCTAATGATTGAAGTGATTTGACAAGAGAATTAAATGCATCTTTCATTTCACCGACTTCGTTTTTCGGAGCTCTGATATTTTTATTGATAAGTTCACCAACAGCAACTTGTTTTGCCCAGGCAGAAAGTTGTTTCAAAGGATATACAAAACGCATTGTTATTATGATGGATATAAAGATAATAATTAATGTAGTGATTATCAGTGTAATTTTAAAAGTTTTTTTTAAAGACTTATTATACAAAAAGGCTTCTGATAGATTGAGCTCTTCGAAAATAGCCCAGTGAACACCTAATTCAGATAATTTATTCACTTTTCTATATACTCCATAAACCCATGCTTTCTTGTTGTTTTGGTATGCTAAAATATTCCCATTGTTATTAAAGCTGCTAAGATTTTCATTATACTTTAAAGATTCTAACCATTTTTTAGTATTTGCATTTTTTACTTTTTTCTTAAGAATAGCAGACTTATCTTCAAATCTAGTAGAAGAGCGCAATAAAAGGTCTTCTCCAATAATATAAGCTACTCCTGTTTCCCCTAATCCAGCCTGGTTTTGGATAATTCTGCTAATAGGATTAGCAGAAATTTGAAAAACCAATAAACCTAATTTTTTATTATCATTATCACGGATTAATTTTACAAAAAAACCTGAAATCTCATTATTTGATGGTTTGAAATGTTCTAAATCTGAAAACAAGGTCTTTCCTGTTTCAAGAACTTTTTTGCAAGTTTTACCAAACAATGTATGTGCATATTTGCCTGTATATATATTTGTGCCCAATTCATCCTCCTGGCTAAGTGAATATAGGATATTACCATCAAAATCAATAAAAATAATATCATAATATCCTTGTAAATTTTTTATTTTTTCAAAATCAGATTTCTTTTTATTATTTATTTTTTCCCATCTATTGCTTTTAATATATTTTTTTAATGTAAAACCACTTGTTTTATAATCTCTTTCTAATTTCTTTAAAAAACTAATGTTGGAATGGAGCTTTGATTGTATTATTATATCATTTTGCAGTTTGCCGAAAAAAGAATTTATATACTCAACTCTAAGTTCAGATGTTGTTAACAAAGATTTTTGAGTAACAATAGTTAAGCTTTTAAAAGCATTCATATAATTTATATAAGTAACTATTGCCAGGGGCACTAATGAAATTATTAAGAACCAGATAAGCAAAGATTTTCCTACGCCAATATGAAGTGAGGGGTTAAAAACCCATTTTATTTTTTTAGATTTATTTTGTTTATTTTTTTTCATATTTATTGGGAAACAAAAAAAGTAAAGTATTAAAAAAACTTATTTGTAAAAAAGATAAGATTATCAAATTTCATAATAATACCAATGGTTTATTCACTGATAATCTATTATAAGATAAAAAATATTAAATTATTTTATGTTTTCATAGACTCATTTATTTTTTATTATTAATAGCATATTTTTCAACAACTTTATAAAGTTCTTTTGGGTCAACAGGTTTAGAAATATAATAGTCCATATCAGCTGCAAGACATTTTTCTTTATCACCTTTCATAGCGTGAGCTGTCATAGCTATAATTGGAGTATTAACATTAATTGTTTTTTCATATTTTCTTATTAGTTTAGTAGCTTCAAATCCATCCATCTTTGGCATTTGAACATCCATAAGTATTAAATCATATCTTTTTTCCTTAATTTTTTGATATGCTTCTTCTCCATTTTCAGCAGAATCAACATTCCAATGTTTTTTATTTAAAAAACCAATTACTATTTTTCTGTTAATGATTTGATCTTCTGCTAATAAAATATTAATATTTTTATTTTTAACTTTTGAATTATCTATTTGGTTTTCAATCTTATCAATTGGTATTAATATCTCTTTTTCATCTTGTTTTAATATTTTAGAGAATATTTTTTTTAATTCTGTTTGAAGTACTGGTTTTAACAAGTAATATTTTATTCCTAATTTTCTAATCCTGTTATAATTAAAAGCAGAATTATTATTAGAAAGCAAAACTATTTCAGGTTGGATATTTTGTGTTAGTTTAATTTTATTTTTTTTAATTTCTTCAAAATCCCATTTTTTCCCCATTTCATAATCTAACAACAAGACATCACATTTTTTATTTTCCTCTGATATTTCTTTTAGTTTATTTACTGCTTCATCAATATTTGATACACAAATAGAAGATATTTCCCAATAGGAAAGTAACTCTGATAAAATATTCTTAACATTTTTGTTATCACTAATAATAAGAACAGATAGTTTTTTTGAAGCAGGTGTTATTTTAATATTCCATTTTTTTTCTTTTTCTATTCCTTTTTCAAAAATTAGTGTAAAGTAAAAATTACTACCCTTGCCTAAAGTACTTTCAACAGATAATTTACCCCCCATCATCTCAACTAATTTTTTAGATATGCTAAGACCCAATCCAGTGCCTCCATATTTTCTTGTAGTAGAATTATCAGCTTGTATAAAAGATTTAAACAGACTACCTATTTTTTCTTTAGCAATGCCAATGCCTGTATCAATAACAGAGAATTTTATTTCGACTTGATTTTCAGTACATTGTTTTTTTTCAACCCAAATACCTATTTCACCTTTAGTTGTAAATTTTATTGCATTTCCTAATAAGTTTATAAAAACTTGTCTTAATCTTACAGGATCACCAATTACAATATCAGGCAAATCAGGTGTGATATAACATATTAGTTCAAGATTTTTCTCAAAAGCTTTAACAGAAAGCAATTGAACTACTTTCCCTACAATTTCTCTAATGCTAAATTTAATTTTTTCAAGTTCAATTTTTTCAGCTTCAATTTTAGATATGTCAAGTATTTCGTTTATGATTCCCAGGAGTGATATTCCTGATTGTTTCAAATCATTTAATCTTTCACGTTGTATACTGGTGAGATCATCCATTAAAATCAAATCAGTCATACCAATAATGCCATTAAGCGGAGTTCTGATTTCATGGCTCATATTTGCCAAGAACGAACTTTTAGCTCTTGTAGCTTCTTCAGCAGTTTCCTTTGCTTTATTTAATTCTTCAACTGTTTTTTTTAATTTTTCAGTAGTTCTTTGTAGTTTTTGTTTGTCTTTAAACAATTCAATAAAAGCATTAATCTTGCTTTTTAATATCTCCAAATCAAGAGGTTTGTATAAATAATCTACTGCTCCTTTTTCATAACCTTTAAAAATATGCTTCCGTTCAGTACTAACAGCAGTAACAAAAATTATTGGTATATCTTTTGTCTTTTCGCTACCTCTCATTAGCTCAGCAGTTTCAAAACCATCCATAACAGGCATTTGTACATCAAGCAATACAAGAGCAAAATCGTATTCAAGCATCAAACCTAAAGCTTCATTTCCCGAACTAGCTTTAACAATATTTAACTCAGGGCTCTCAAGTATGCTTTCTAATGTAAGTAAATTTTCCGGACGATCATCTACTATTAAAATATTAAATTTTTCCTGTGACATTATAATTTTTTTATTAAATATAGGCAAGTATAAGTTTTTAAAATAAAGATGTTTAAAAAAAACTTTGCAAGATACAAAAATTTATTAAAATAATTAATTCGTTTCGATTTATAGCGAAAAATTCAGCATAGATTTAAATTTGGGATTTATATCATACTTAAGCTTTGCTTATATTGCTCAACCTATGTATAACCTATTTTGATATAGAGAAAATCCTTATTATTAACATTTATCATATACTTGCTCAACATAGAGATAGTAGACTTATAGTACGTCAATAACATTAAGAACATAATATAAAACCTATCTACCGGCTCTTATATGCATTCAAAAAATCCATAATGTTATTTTCAATACGTATCAAGATGTTGGAAGTATCAGATTTAACAAATCTTTCATCTGTTAAGATTTCATATAATTTGATATAACGTTCTGAAACCTGATTAATAAAAGCATTGTCCATTTTAGGTATTTCTTGTCCTTTTTCCCCATAAAAGCCTTTTTCCATTAACCATTTACGAACAAATTCCTTTGACAATTGTTTTTGTGGTAAATTATTTTTGAGTCTCTCTTCATATTGTTCTTTATAAAAATATCTTGAAGAATCAGGTGTATGAATTTCATCTATAAGAAAAATTTTGTCATCAGCTTTACCGAATTCATATTTTGTGTCAACTAAAATCAATCCTTTTCTTTCTGCTATTTCTGTTCCTCTTTTAAACAAAGCCTTTGTATAATTTTCAAGTAATTCATATTCCTTTCTGTTTATTAAACCTTTATTAATAATGTCTTCTTTTGAGATATCTTTATCGTGGTAATTATCTTCTTTTGTTGTAGGTGTGATTATGGGTTCAGGAAATTTTTCATTTTCTTTCATACCATCAGGCATATCAATGCCGCAAAGTTTTCTCTCTCCTTTTTTGTATTCACGCCAGGAGTGTCCTGCAAGATAGGCTCTAACAACCATCTCAACTTTAAAAGGTTTACATATTCTTCCAAAAGTAACCATTGGATCAATAGTTGCTATTTTCCAGTTTGGCACTATATCTTCAGTAGCATCAAGAAACTTTGAAGCTATCTGATTAAGTATCTGTCCTTTGTATGGAATACAAACAGGCAAAATTTTATCAAAAGCTGAAATACGATCAGTAGTAATAATTATTAAAAACTTATCATCAATATTGTAAACATCACGCACCTTGCCTTTATATGTATTTTTTTGATGAGGGAAATCAAAATTTGTAAATGAAACTGTTTTTTCCATTTTTTGAAATAACACTTTAATAATGTTTATTTTCTATATCATTATTAAATATAGAATAATTTATAATAAAGCAAAAATTATTTATTGTTCCTATCTTTACTATAAGCATCAAGGATATTAGAAACTAATCTATGACGGATAATATCTTTTTCATTAAGAAAGACAAATTCAATGTCTTTAATATTTCTTAATATTTTAGCAGCATGGACCAGTCCTGATGTTTGATTTTTTGGCAGATCAATTTGAGTAATATCACCTGTAACAATAAATTTAGCAGACTTTCCCATTCGGGTTAAAAACATTTTAATCTGGTTTATAGTAGCATTTTGAGCTTCATCTAATATAACGAAAGCATTATCAAGGGTGCGTCCTCTCATATAAGCGAGAGGGACAATTTCAATAGTTCCATCTTCAAGATAAGACAATAATTTTTGGGTAGGCAGCATATCGCGTAAAGCATCGTATAAAGGTTGAAGATAAGGGTCTAACTTTTCTCTCATATCTCCAGGTAAGAAACCCAGATTTTCGCCTGCTTCAACAGCAGGTCTGGTCAAAATAACACGTTTTATTTGTTTGTTTTTCAAAGCCCTAACAGCTAAGGCAACAGCAATATATGTTTTCCCTGTACCTGCAGGTCCTATCACAAAAACAAGATCATTATGTTTGCAAATTTTAACAATCTTTTGCTGGTTTTGTGTAACTGCCTTTATTAATATTCCATTTCTTCCATGTACAAGAATATCGTTGTTTTTTTCATTTGTATTGAATACCTCTATGCCGTCAGATTCCATTATCTGATGAATATCATATTCGGTGATTTTCCCGAATTTTTCTAAATGTAATATCAAAAAAGAAAAATTATCAGAAAATAAATTTACTTGTTTTTCATCTCCAATAACTTTAACAAAATCCCCACGAGCTATAATTTTCAATTTTGGGAAAATATTTTTTATCAATGATAGATTAGAATCATTTACTCCAAAAATTTCAATAGGATTATTCGAGCCAATACTTATTATTTTTTCACTCATAAAAAATTAATAAATTTTATTTATAAATATATAAAATTCAAATCAATTGAACTGCTTTATTCACAAAATTGATAATATTTATTAATAATAAACATCAAAAAGGATTTTAATGGACATAGATTCAATTTATTATAATTCATTTTTAAGGAATGAAATCTCTAAAAATTCAGGATATTGTCAATTAAAAAAAAGTAAATATAAAACAAAAATACTAATAAATAAATATTATAATTAGTAATTTTGAATACTGCAAATTTAGTAGAAATTTTAAATCAATATAAATAAAAATACAAGTATGCCAATTATAACTTTGACAAGCGATTGGGGATTGAAGGATCCATATTTGGGAGCAGTCAAAGGAAGTATTTTAAGTCAAATGCCAGAAGTTACAATAGTAGATATTTCACACGAAATACCAGCTTTTGATATTGAACAAGCTTCATTTGTCATTAAAAATTGCTATAAAAATTTTCCAAAAGGTACTGTTCATATTGTTGGAATTAACACTGTAGCATCCATTGAAACACCACATATAGCTGTATCTTTTGAAGGACATTATTTTATTGGCGATGATAATGGAATATTCTCCTTAATCTTTGAAAAAAAGCCTGATAAAATAGTTGAGTTAGATATCATACAAGAAACAGACTATTTTACTTTTTCTACACGAGATGTTTTTGTTAAAGCTGCCTGTCACCTTGCAAAAGGTTTGAATATTGAGGATTTAGGAATTATTAAAAATTCAATAAATCAAAAAATATTATTTAAACCTGTTATTGAAAAAAATTTGATTAAAGGCATGGTAATTTACATTGATTCTTATGAAAATGCTATAACAAATATTACTGAATCGCTTTTTAAGAAAGTTGGTAAAGGAAGGCCTTTTACTATCTCCTTTAGAGGAGAAAAAATAAAAAAGATTTGCAAATCATATAATGATGTGCCGCAAATAGAAAAACTTGCAATTTTTGGCTCTAATGGACATCTTGAAATAGCTTTAAATATGGCAAACGCAAGCAGTTTGTTAGGTCTTAGATACAAAGACCCTGTTAGAATTGAATTTGAAGAATAATTTTTATTTTGAATAGCTTTAGAGAATTTATATAATTGAAAATTACCATAATTAGTATCTTATCAGTAATATTCGCTTTATTTTTGGCAGAATATTTTTTCAAATGCTCTAAAGTCCTTAGTCCATAAGGTCTTCAGAGATTATTTTTT